>JAIEDJ010000228.1 GCA_029068025.1 Oscillospiraceae bacterium
ATTGTATATCGGTTTGTCCCATTTTTGATCCTCCTTTGTTATAATTGCAGTTACCTGCATTACTCGCCTATGTTCAAATCAATTGTTACGATTCCTAACGCTTCCAATTTTGCCTTTGCGATCTGCATTTGATATTCTGCTTCCTTTTTGGGATCCGGTGCATTAATGATACGCTGAAGGTCCGCATACTTAATCAATTGTGCTTGCAATCAACATTTTACGTACCGCCTTTATAATTGTAGTTATTCATATTATAACACGTATTTGTTAAGATGTCAAGTATGGATTGTGCAAAATGCCATCGGGTTTTCAACATTCTGTCACAAACTTTTTTTGAAAAACCCCTATACATTTCCGTAAAAATCCTGTATAATAATATTGTATGGACAAAAGGGAAAAATGTATGGGAGCTTTGCTATGACTCTGAACGACATCTTGTCAATGCTTGGCGGTCTTGCCGTTTTTATGTTTGGAATGCACACCCTTTCGGCGGCGCTGGAAAAGCTTGCCGGAGGAAGGCTGGAGCACTGGCTTGAAAAAATGACCTCTAATCCCGTTAAGGGAGTTGCGCTCGGCGCGGGAGTTACCGCGCTTATACAATCCTCGGCTGCCACTACCGTTATGATGGTAGGCTTTGTAAACTCGGGGATCATGAAGCTGTCACAGGCTATCGGCGTTATTATGGGCGCGAATATCGGTACAACGGCTACGGGCTGGATACTCAGCTTGTCGTCTGTCAGCGGAGGCGGCATTATGATGCTGCTGAACCCGAAGACGTTCACCCCGATCCTCGCGGTCATCGGCGTGGCTATGATAATGTTCACAAAATCCGACCGCAGAAAGACCATCGGAACGATACTTATCGGTTTTTCGTTGCTGATGTTCGGTATGAACACGATGTCCGCGGCGGCGGAAGTGCTGCAAGACAACGAGCAGTTTGCGAACGTTATGGTGATGTTCTCGAATCCTTTCCTCGGAGTGCTGGCGGGCGCATTGCTTACGGCGGTGCTTCAATCGTCGTCCGTTTCCATCGGTATTTTGCAGGCGCTCTCGGACAAGACCGGCACTATCACCTATTCCATAGCGCTGCCTATCATTCTGGGTCAGAATATCGGCTCCTGCGTTACCGCTCTTATTTCGTCTATCGGCGCGAACAAGTCCGCAAAGCGCGTGGCGATCGTTCATCTGTACTTCAATATAATCGGAACTGTAGTGTTCCTGTCGCTGTTCTATATCATAAACGCGCTTGTCGATCTTCCATTTATGAGTGAACAGCTTGGAGCGGTAGGTATCGCGACGATCCACACCTGCTTCAACATGCTTGCAATGCTTATCTTCCTGCCGTTTACCAAGCAGCTTGAAAAGCTCGCGTGCCTTACCGTTCGGGACAAGCCCGGCGAGGAGTCCAACGCTGTCCCGATGCTGGACAAGCGTCTGCTGAACACGCCGTCCGTCGCTATAGAGCAATGCAAGAATGTAGCCTTCAAGATGGCTAAGCTCACACAGAAAACGCTGCTTATGTCAATGGAGCTTGTAAAGAAGTTTGACCCGAAGATCGCTCAGGAGGTCATCGAGAACGAAAACACGATAGATATTTATGAGGATAACATCGGCTCGTATATTCTAAAGATCAGCTCCAAGGATCTGTCAGTCACGGACAGTCAGGCGGTGTCAAATCTGCTGCACACTATCGGCGATCTGGAGCGTATTTCCGACCACGCGGTAAATATCGAGGAAGCGGCGGAGGAAATGTACACCAAGAAGGTAAGGTTCTCGGAATCCGCGGAGAAGGAAGTCGGCATTATGATAAACGCCGTTACCGAGATACTGGATATGTCGATACGGTCGTTCATAAATTCCGACGTGCCGCTTGCCAAGGACGTAGAGCCGCTGGAGGACGTTATCGACGAGCTGCGCACCGAGCTTAAGAACCGTCACGTCGAGCGTCTGCGCGAGGGAGTCTGCACCATAGAGCTGGGGTTCATCCTGCAGGATCTGCTCACCAACTTCGAGCGCGTTTCCGACCACTGCTCCAACATTGCCGTTTGCCTTATCCAGATCAATGACAACAGCATGGATACTCATGAATATATGAACGAGCTTAAGCGGCTGGAGAAGTCCGAGTTTATGGACGAGTTCAACCGGTATAGGAGTAAGTATGCGCTGTGAGCAATTATTCGGCAGTATAATGCAAACCGTCCGACTTCAAGGTCGGGCGGTTTTTTATAAAATGCTCTTGACAAATGCGCATAAAGTGTGTATAATATAATTGCGGGGTGAATATTGTGAAACGCAAAGATCTGATTAAAAAGCTGATTCAAAATGGCTGGTATGTTAAGCGAGACGGCGGAAATCACGAAATTTGGACAAACGGAATAAGTACCGAACCGATACCGCGGCATAAGGAGATCAATGAAATGCTTGCTAAGGATATTATTAAAAAGCATGGACTAAAATAAATCGCATTTTTACAAGGAGGAACTTTTAATGAAATTAATTTATCCTATAATAATAATCCCAACGGGAAAGAACGATTATTATGTAAAGATCCCCGATATGGATATTGCTACACAAGGAAACAGCATTGAAAACGCAATAGATATGGCGCGTGATGCAATTTGCTTGACCGCAGTCGATATGCAGGAGGACGGAAAGAAGTTACCATCAGCCTCCGAATTATCAGCCATTAAAAGCGATGAGGAAGGTGCTGTTATTACTTTGGTGGACGCAGATGTTGCCGCATATAAGCGTATGCTTGACAAGCGTTCAGTTCGGAAAAACGTTACGATCCCGTGTTGGCTCAACGAAGCAGCCGAAGCCCGGCACATCAACTTCTCGGCGGTGCTGCAAGCCGCTTTGATCGAGCAGCTGAATATTGACACATAACATATTGCCGCTCTCCGGAATACGGAGAGCGGCTTATTGTTTATTGTAAAGTTGTTTAAAGTATTTTCTCCATGCCGATCTTCTGAACCTGCAATCCGCACTTTTCATAGAACTTCATTGCGCTTTCGTTGCAAGCCCAGACGTTCAGCGTGACGTTGTAGCAGCCTTGCTCTTTCGCGAATCTCAGTACATACTCATACAACGACCGCCCGATATGCAAGCCGCGTGACTTTTCGTCAACGCACAGATCGTCTATATACAGCGTGGTAAAGTCCGGGGTGTTGCGGTCTTTGTCATGGCGCTGGAATACGCAGAATGCGTAGCCTTGAACAACGCCGTCATGCTCCGCCACAAATATCGGGCGTTCGTCGTCGGATATGATCTCTGCAAGCTCGGGATCACTGTACTTTGTCGTTCCGCTCTTGAACAGATCGGGGCGTCCCGCTGCGTGAACCTCCAGCACCTGCGATAAAAGCTCCATTATGCGCTTGCTGTCGCGGTTTTCGGCTCTTCTGATATTGATATTCATTTATTGATCCTCGATATTGAATTCATCTTCACCGATGTTTATCTTTGTTTTTACAAAGATCGGCGCGGCTTTACCGCTTGCGATGGTTTTATTGTCGCCGTTCGGGAGAGTGCAGCTCCACTCCGAATCGGTGTGGTTCTTAAGACCCCACAGCGCGGGATTTACCTTGTTGCGCACAACCTCGGCGGCGAGCTTTTCGTCCTCGTCAAATACCTTAGCGCCGTCAAACAGCAGGACGCGGCTCTTTGCTCCCACAAGCGAGAGCGGCTTTGCGTAGTGTATGCCGCACGGGCAGATCAGCTTTCCGTCCGCGTCAACGTCCACGGCAGGAAGGAAGTTCTGTATGCCGCAGGTACACGCCGTTATATCTCCGCGCATACGCTTGAGCAGATCCAGCCACTGCTTCTCGATAAGCCGCTTTGACGGCTCGTTAAGTCCTTCGGTGAACGAGAACTCGAACGCCTCGCGTATGTAGTCCGGCATGATACGCCAGAACTTTATTATATTATTATGTACGCCGCGGACCGGACGGTTGGAATCGTCGTCGGGGTCGTACACGAATATAGGCTCGAAGCCGTAATGACGGCGCTCCGCTTCCTCGGTAAGGCAGACGCTTTTCAGCACCTTGTTACCCTCGAGCGGATCTCCGCGCAGCAGCAGACGGAACAGCACCACCGCCAGCGAATAGCGGTCAGTGTACTTATCCGGCGCTTTTTCGCCGCGTACTATCTCGGGAGCCATATAGCCGGGCTTGCCCGCTATGCCGAGATGTTCGCCGTAGGGCGCTATATTGTCGCAGTCGCAGATCAGCACATCCCCGTCCGACGGACGAATGAAGAATCCTCCGTCGTTCAGATCCTGGTAGCTTTTTCCGCTGTTGTGCAGCGCACGGAACGCCGACGTGATCCGTATCGCGGAGTTCACCACGGAATACAGTCCCGACAGCTTGACGCGGGCGTTCAGTATATCATGGAACGGCTTGTATTCGCCGGGGATCAGATCCATCAGGAATCCGAACGTGCCGTCATATTCCGCAGTGAGGTAGCGCGGCATAAGAAACCAATTCAACGCGGAATTGGACTTGTCCTCCGCTATTCGCCGCAGATTATCGCGGAATATCTCGGGGCGGCGGAGCTTGTGCGGGAAATACATTTTCAGCGCGTAATCCTTCCCCGCGAACTCGGCGCGGTAGACCGTGCCCTGACCGCCCGAGCCGAGCACGGCTTTGACCTCGGCGCTGCCGCCCAATTCCAATGGGACTTTATCACCAATCTTAAGCATTTTAACTCCTTATTTAAAAGAATTTCAAAATACACGTCACCACAGCACACTACGCGCCTTCGGCGCTCCGTTTAGCTGTGCTGACGGTACCGGGCGAAATTCACTGTTCTATCGTTCGCTGCTCTTGGCATAAGAGCCTTTGCTGCGCGTTTTAAATGTTGATCTTGCGGTTGATTTAAAATAATTTCAAAATACACATCAGCACAGCACACTACGCGCCTTCGGCGCTCCGTTTAGCTGTGCTGACGGTACCGGGCGAAATTAAAATTTCGCCCTTTTTGAAATTCACTGTTCTGTCGTTCGCTGCTCTTGGCGTAAGAGCCTTGACTGCGTGTTTAAAATGTGGTTCTTAGCGCGAGTGCTTTTGCTGCGTGATTTTTGTGTTGATCTTGCCGCAGCCGCGATATTGCGCTGATCTTTGATCAGAATCCGCCGCCTGTAAGGGACTCAAAGCTCTCCTCCGCGGAGGTCTCGGCGGCGTTGCCGCACCACTCGCAGACGGTTTCGTTCTCGCCGTTCCAGCAGGTGGTCTTGCCGCACTCGCTGCACTGGAAGAAGCCCTTTGCGGAGCAATACGGGCAGGACGGATACTCGGTGGTCACATAAACGTTGCCGGAGATCTCGGTGTCGCCGAACTTCTCGCGTCCGGCGGTGTGTTCGCTTACCTTGAACGCCCAGGTCGCGTACCAGGCGCCGTCCTCGCGCTGTTCGGAACGGATCCCGAAAAGCTCGTGTGTTTCCTTGCACTTCGTTAAAATTACTGCTGCTTTCATAGTTTATCCTCCATAAAAATAGTTTTACGTTATTTCAAATGTATTTTTCTGCGGTTCCCCCGCCGAAGGCGGGGGAACCGCAGAAAAATACGAAAAAGTTTAATCATCAAAATAGATCGTAATATTACACAGCTCATCGCTTGCGTTAAACATAAGAGAAAAGCAGAGCGAGAGCGTGCCGCTTTTTCTGTATGCCCAGATCCACCAGCCTTCTCTGTAATAAGGCGTTCCGAGTGCCGCCTGGGTCTCCTTCGCGGACGCTCCGAGACTGATCCCGTTAAATGAGATCGTCTGCGTATCCGCATTATCCGGATCATCGGAATAAATGACAACGTCAGCAGGGGCAGCCGATGATATATCGTTATAGCTGTTTATATTTTTGTAGCTGAGCAAAAGCACAACATTATTTTCCAGAGTGATCACAGCGGAAGCCGAGCCGCTGTCATTTATTTTGATATCCGCTTTTCTGATATCACTGCCGAGACCCTCGATCGTAAGCGGATCGGGCAGCGGCTTCTGATCTATGCGGACCGCTTTTAAAAAAGTTTCCGTAGTCCACCCGTCAGACGGCACGGGGATCGGGTATGTTTCGATAACGTCGCTTTGGACAGGTTCTTCGCCTTTGTCGCACGCGCTGAACGTAAAAAGTACCGTCACAGCCAACATAGCGAATAAAATTCTTTTCATAGTGCCGCTCATTTCAGCTTTTTAAGGATCTTTGCCGCTTCCTCGTGACCGTTCTCGGCGGCGAGCGAGAAATATTTCCTCGCTTCTGTCATATCCTTTGGAACGTATACGCCCTTGAGGTACATTACCCCGAGATTGTACTGCGCTATGTTCATATTCTGATCCGCCGCGGTCTTGAACCAGCGGAACGCTTCGGCGGGATCCTTTGCCGTGCCGCTGCCCGTGTACAGGCACTTTCCATACGAGCACATCGCTCTCAGATGTCCGACCTCGGCGGCACGTTTGTAGAACACAGCCGCGCCCTCCATATCCTTTTCCGCAAGACAGCGCCGAGCGCTCTGATACAGCTCCTCGCCGTCGTCCGCAAGCGGCTCGGGGATCTCGGTCTCGGGCGGGATATCCGGGATCACGCCGCTTTCAGCGACGTTTTTCCACTTCTGCGCGAGAACGGGATCTTTTTTTGTGTGAACACCGTTCTCATAGCACATTGCGATTATCTGCGCGGCTTCTTTGCAGCCCTTCTTTGCGGCGCTGAGAAAACAGTTGAACGCTTTTTCCTCGTCGATCTCGCACGCTATCCCCTCGGCGCATAGGTAGCCTACCATGTATTCCGCCTGGGCGACGCCGTTTTCCGCGCCGCGAATGAACCACTCCAGCGCTCCCGCGCCGTCCTGAACGCCGCCGCGTCCCTCAAGACGGTAGCTTCCCATATAATACTGAGCCTCGCCGTGATCCTGGAGAGCGGCGCACTCGAACCAATACAGAGCCTTTTCGTAGTCGTGGATACGGTCGAAGTGACGTCCGAGCGAATACTGCTCGGCAGCGTCGGTGACGTTCTTTTTCGATTCCGTTTCGGACGCGGGCAGCAGCTCCGTTTTCTTAAACGAGACCTCACAGCCCACAGCGCCGCCTACCGCTTCGACCATATCGGCGGCTGTTCTGCCCTTGATCCCGAGTTCATCACGCAGCGATTTCACGCAGCCCGCAGCGGCGGCGCAGCGCACTTCAAACGGCTTTTCGCGCACCGCATACAGCTTTTTCGCACAACCGTCGTACAGCGCAACATATGCCTGCCGTCTGACGGCGGGTTCCTTGGGAAAGTAATCGGCTATCAGCGCGTCGGCTCGGCGGAGATCCAACAGCGATTCCTCGCCGAATTTATTTGTGATATAGCAGAGCACTCCCTTGAGATCGCGGACAGCCTCGCCTTTTTTTGTGTGGACAGTCCTGCAATAGCCGCAGTAGTCCTGTTTTTTATCATCAAAGGTTCTTCCGCAGCGCGCGCATTTCATACGTCGATCCTCCCCGACAACAGATTATGAGAAAAAACGCAGATCAGCAGCATCACAGCCGCAGCCGCAATGCCGATCACTCCGAGAATTATAAAAACAACAGCTTTTGTAATATTCCGTTTGTGCTGAATGTGATCTGCGGTTTCCGCTGTCTTGATCCTGACAGCAGAGCTTATTCCGACAGCAAGGGAAGCCGAACTCAATATAAAAACGCTGACGGCGATAACCGTCATCGCGATCTGACCGAAAAGCCATGTGAAAAGTGTCATATTCAGTTCCCCCTCTTGAGCACATCTATACATTGTATATTGTATCACAATTTATCGGATTTGTCAACGAGTAGGACGGCATTTATTACTTTTTTGTGATTTTTTTCAAAAAGAGTTGAAGCATTTACGTGAAAATGCTATAATGAACTTGTGATCAAGAACAGAGGTCGGTGAAGCCAGCAGCGGTCTGTAAAACCTATTAAATGTTGATCTCGGCGTAAGTTTCTTGTATCGCTTTTGTCGCGTGTATCTTGGCTAGGGCGCTTTTTTGATCGGGTTTTATAACGCTGAAGAGGGGGCTGTTTATCAAAAAATTTCAAAAACGTGCGGCGCAAAGCGCCGCACTAGCCAACCCATGCGGTTCAGCTTCACTTCGTTTCGCTGCACCGTGTGGGACTGCGTTTTTTAATTTTGAGTGAACCCCGCCTTGGTGTTAGCGGCGGT
>JAIEDJ010000229.1 GCA_029068025.1 Oscillospiraceae bacterium
TAACACCTCCATAGACTATATCGTGTGCGGCGAATTCAAAAGCAATTTATCCGATGATGAAAAGAATTTACTTAAAATATATAACCGGACTCCCGAAAGGGCAAAATACAAAGTCTTGTGCGACTTCGCTCTGATAGTTGACGCTGAGATCGCCAAGTATGCAAAGGAAACGCACGAAAAAAAGGATTAAGCAATAAAAAACGCGGCAGCATTGTCAAATGCTGCCGCGTTTTTTATTTACATTGCCCTCACATCAAATGAATACACGGTAACGCACCTGTACTCCTCCCCCGCCCTGACTATGCAGTCCGGGAAATCGGGCTTGTTCGGACTGTCGGGGAAGAACTGACTTTCAAGGCACAGCCCCGCATATTTGTTGTATGTATGACCGTTCTTTCCGTGCTCACCGTTCAGCCCGATACCGATGTAGAATTGAATTCCGGGCTTGTCGGTCTCCACTGTCATAACGCGTCCGCTCTGCGGCTCATAAACGGTTGCCGCCGTGCGCATTTCCCGCGTCATACCCAGCACAAAATTGTTGTCATAGCCGTTCGGCAGCCGACCGTTGTCCATATCCTCTCCCACACGCTTGGGAGACAGGAAATCGAACGGAGTTCCCGTAACGTACGCCAGCACGCCCGTCGGGATAAGCCCTGCGTCCACGGGAGTGTACTGCTTAGCGTTTATATTGACGATATGATCCTTGATGTCGCCGTTTCCCTCACCCTTGAGATTGAAATACGAGTGATTTGTAAGGTTCACGGGAGTATCCGCATCCGCCTTGGCGCTATACTCGATCTTAAGCGCGTTTTCCGTCAGCGTGTACTTAGCAGAAAGCGACAGCGTCCCGGGAAAATGCTCCTCTCCGTCGGGGCTTATCAGCCCGAACGTAACCGAAGGCTCCGTGCCGTCGATCACCTCGTCCACCGTCCACACGCGCTTGTTGTAGCCGAAATTACCGCTGTGGAGCGTGTTTACACCGTCGTTCGCGGTGAGTGTGTACTCCTTGCCGTTCAGCGTGAATTTCGCGCCGCCTATGCGGTTTGCGACGCGCCCTACTGTAGCGCCGTGGCAGGATCCGCCCTCAGCGTATTCCTCAAGCGTATCATACCCCAACAGGATATCCGCCGCATTGCCGTCCTTATCCGGAACACACAGCGACTGCACCGCCGCGCCGAAATTGGTAAACGACGCGCTCATCTCTCCGCACTTAAGCGTGATAAGCTCACAGCGATAGCCGCGAAAATAACCGAATTCCCTGCGTTCAATACTCATAATAGATAACCTCCCAAATAATATAATACGTCCCGCTGCCCTCTCACCCGACAGCGGGACTGATCAATGATCAATACTTATCGTTATCCATGCGGATAGTGCGCTTTACCGGCTGCATAGTTGCCTTTGCAATTACCTTGCTCGGAGCTGCCGCCGTCGTGATCTCTGCCTCCTCCTGCTTGGGAAGCGGCTTTGGAGCGGACTTCGGAGCCGCGCTTACCGTATCGCCCGGAAGTGTGATGGACCTTGAAGGCGCTGCCTTTGCCGCGGTGCTTTTCGCGGGAGCAGCAGCCTTTACAGCGGGTTTCTCATCTGCCTTTGCAGCAGCCTTTGCGGCGGGTCTCGCGACCGGTTTTGAAACAGGCTTTGCAGCGGGCTTCGGAGCGGGAGCCGCCGGCTTATCGTCGCCCGGCAGTGTTATCGACTTTATCGGAGCCGACGTGGAAGAAGCCGAAGGAGCTGAAGGTGTATCATCCGGCAGCGATATCGATTTTGCCGCCGGTTTAGCGGCGGGACGCTCATATGAAGCCGCAGAAGGAGCGGAAGGAGCAGGAGCCGCGGTTTTAGGAGCCGCCGGTTTAGAAGCCGGCATTGTGCCGCGCGGAGAATCATCAATAACAAATCCGTTGATGGTATCACGCAGCAGCGTCGATTCCTCGGAAAGGATATTGGAGGAATCCGCACACTCGGAAGCCGAATTGTTGATCTGATTAACAGATGTGCTGATACGGTTCATGCCGTCAAGCACCTGGTTGATAGCGTCGGTCTGCTTGTTGGCGGTCTCCGCGATATCCTTAACGACCTCGGCAGACTCCTGTGCCTGCTTTGCGATCTCCTTAAGTACGTCCGCACTTTCGTTCGCGATGACCGTACCGTGTTCAACAGCCTTCAGCGAGTTCTGGATAAGCTTGGTGGTGGACTTCGCCGCATCAGACGTCTTGTCGGACAGCGAACTTACCTCCTCGGCAACGACCGCAAAGCCCTTGCCTGCCTCACCCGCGCGAGCCGCCTCAATGGACGCGTTCAGCGCAAGTATATTGGTCTGGAAGGAAATATCCTGGATAGCCTTGATGATATTTGCGATCTCGGAAGAGCTTTCGTTTATCTCGTTCATCGCGGCAAGCATGCTCTCCATCTTTGCGTTGCCCAGATCCATAGCCGCAACGGAATTCTCCGCGACCTCAAGCGCCTTTGAAGCCTTAGCCGCGCTGTTGTTGATAAGCTCGTGAACGCCGTTAAGGCTTTCATTAAGCTCTGTTACTGTAGCAGCCTCCTCGGCAGCCGCCTGAGAAAGCACAGCGGAGTTGGAAGACATCTGCGAGGAGCTTTCGCTCAGCTTGCCCGCGGCGTCCTCAACGTTCAGAACCACTCCGCGGATCGATGCAATGATCTTCTCAAGCGAGTTCTTGATCGGCAGGAAATCGCCGTTATACTGCGCGGACGTGTGGACCGCGAGATTTTCGTTCGCGATAGCCTCCGCTGTACGCCCAAGGTCGGAAATGATATCCTTGTTGATATCGCTGAGCTCGTTGACAGCCATCGAAAGCTCGGTAAGCTCGCGGCTGTACGAGGGCTTGAGCGGTTCGCCGTACAGATGACCCTGCGACATATCGCGGATCTTTGCGAGTACTTCTTCAACAGGCTTGATAGTCATCTTTTTGATCATCAGCGCCGAGAAAATAAACAATCCGGAGATCAGGATCAGCAGAACAACATTCACCGCAAACGCAACAACGACCGGATTGTAGTATTCACCCGATCTGGCGCGGATGAGTATCGACCAGCCGTCGCCGCCCTCGATATACTCCGACGCGTAAACATAACGGTTTCCGTCGCTGTACTTGCGGGGCTTGTTGTCAACGATCTTGCCGCCCGCTTTATTGACATACTGAGAATAAGCCGCGTCATACCCGCCGTTTTTGCTGTCTGCCGCGATAACGGTTCCCGAGCTGTCGAGAATAAGCATATCGCATGCGCTTCCGGCGATTATGGTAGCGAGCTTCGACGCTTTCATATGGGAAACAAGGCTTCCGAACTCGGTTCTCATACCAATATAATAAGTACCGCTTTCACCGTCGGGAGTGGTGATCACGTTCTGACCGTTCATAAGCGAATTTACGATATTCGAGGGCAGAGCCCCGCCGTAAACAGTCCCGTCTGCGCCTACGTAAGAAAGCGAAATAACATTCTCATCAAAGGACGCGATGGTCTTGAGATGATCCTCCTTCTGCTCCGCGCTTCCGGCGATAAATTCATAGTCATAAGCGTGGTCGTTGATAAGTATCTTCAAAGTTGCAACGCCGTTGTCCGCGATCTTGGAAGCAGCATCAAGATTCTCATTAAGCATTTGCGTAACATTTTTGACGACAAAATTATATTGGAAAACTATTCCCAATCCAATATTCACCAGCAGCACAACGATCAGCACTATTACCATCGCGAGCAGCTGCGAATTGATGGAATGTTTCCTAAGCTGCTCTCTCCGTTCCTGCAAAACTTGATTTTGAGCCATTTGATCTCATCGACCTTTCGTTAAAATAACCGGGATATTTTCCCGTAAATATTATTTATAATTATACCATATTTCCGATAATTTGTCAACCGCTTTCAAAAAATCAATCCCTTACATCGGGGGCTTTTGCGGACAGATCTATCCTGATCTCGGTAAACGACTTCCCCGGTTCGCAGCTTGAGTTCGCGGATATTTCGCAGCCCAGCTTTCCGCACACGCGTTTGCACAGATACAGTCCTATCCCGGTCGCCTTTTTGTCAGTGCGTCCGTTGTTTCCCGTAAAGCCGCGCTCGAACACCCGCGGAAGATCCTCGGGAGCTATCCCCATTCCGCTGTCACGAATCAGCAGCACGGGCTCTCCGGGCGTTTCCAGTCTTATCTCCACACTGCCGTGAGCCGTGTATTTCAGCGCGTTGGAGATCACCTGCTCGACAACGAACAGCAGCCACTTTTCATCGGTGAGAACGTCCACATCCAACGGCTCGTATATCAGCTGTATCCTCTTGCGTATAAACTGCGCCGAAAACCGTCTGACCGCCTGCTTTACGATATTGTCAAGCGAACACGTCCGAAATACAAGATCCTCGTCCTCGTTGTCCAGCTTTACATAAAGCAGCGCCATCTCGACATACTGCCCGATCTTCTGAAGCCCGTCGGCAAGCTCCGCGTTCTCCGGAAACTCGCTGCTTTGAAGCGCCAGGCTCATTGCGGAGATAGGAGTCTTGATCTGATGCACCCACATCGTAAAATACATCAGCGTGTTTTCATACCGCATATCCGTTTCGGAACGCAGCGCGGCCTTTGCCTCGGAAAGCAGCTCTATAAGCTCGTTGTACCGCTCCTCGATCCCGTTATCCCCCGCCGGGAGATTCTCCGTTGTAAACAGTATCTCGTTTTTCAGCTCTTCAAGCAGCTTGTGCTTGTTGTAATAACGAATAAAGTCTCCCGCCGCCGCAAACGCCGTCACCGCCGCGCAGACAGCTCCCGCGTAGATCAGCGCCTGAGCCGGCACTCCGTAGACATACATAAACAACGCGAAAACCGCCGCAACACCAAGGATCACGGCGATTATTCTGCGTCGGCTGTATAAAAATCTCAGTAAGAATTTCATTGTTTCTTCTTTTTGGTGAATACAGGCTCCACACGCCTGCCCTTCTCGCGTCTCAGCTTCTCCGCCTCTGCCCTCTCCTGCTGTGCCTTAAGACGCTCCGCTTCGATCTGTTCCAGCTTGGACTTGCTCTTCTCGGCGATATCCAGCAGCATAAGCCGATTGTTGAAGGACGGTTTGTCCAGCACGATCTCAAACAGCGCTTCCATAAGCTGATCCGCTTCCTTTTCGGACGACACCAGCCGTCTGTCTATCAGCTCGCGGCGGTCTACCGCCAACTGACTTATCTCATAGCACTCGCCCGTTTCCACGATCTCGTTCAAGGCTGTCAGCGCCGCACGGAGCTTCACCGTTGAGGGCTGATCGCTCTCGAGCTTGCGCGCGCGGCTGTCCGCGATCTCGCACTGTAAAAGATTGCGCAGATCGGTAACCCCCAGCTCGCGTATAAGCGCCTTGAGCTCCTTCCTGTCCTCCGGGATCGGAACGTCGTGATGATACACCAGCCAGCTTATTTCGCTCATCATATTTTTCGGGAACTCCAGCCGCCGCATTATCCCCTCGGCGATAAGACGGCTGCGTTCGCCGTGCCCCTTGAAATGCCCGTGATGCTTGGAATCTATATACATACAGTCGGGCTTTCCCAGATCGTGAAACAGCATCGCAAACCGTATCTCGGGTACGGGCAGCGAGTATCCTACGGCACGGCAGATGTGCGTCCACACGTCGAAATCGTGATGGACCGACTGCTGCTCAAACCCGATACAAATCTCGATCTCGGGCAGCACGCACTTTAAAATATCCGCGTTCTGCTCCAAAGCGCGCGCGGCAAATTTTCCCATAACGATCCGCTGCAGCTCCCCGCGCACGAGATCCTTCTCCGCATAGTCAAAGCAGGAAAGATTATTGCGCATGCAGTTTCTGGTCTGTTCCTCTATCTCGTATTCGTCCTCCGAACAGTAACGGATAGCCTTGAGCATACGCGAAGGCTTGGATGTGAAGCTCTTTGTCATGTCATAGATCGTTTCTGTGGTAGGCTCGCTGCCGCGCTTGTTGATGTTTACCGTAACGTTCTCGCCGATAGCGACGACCTGCTTGATCTCGCCTGTCAGCGCCGACTTGCCGTCATACGGATCTATCAGTCCCTCCTTGGGATTGTACGCCATGGCGTTCATGGTGAATCCGCGCCGCGCAAGGTCGGTGTCGAGATCCTTCGCGTACATAACGCGGTTCCCGACCACCTCGCGGCGGTACGGCGATATCTGCACCACCATTCCGAGCATGGTAACAAGTATCTCACCGCGCGCAGCACCCTCGTCCGAGATCCTGTAATCGCGGAACGTGAACATAATATCGTTGATCTCGGCATTTGTAACTATATCATAGTCCTGCGGAGAATTCCCCAGCACAAGCTCTCTAACGCAGGCGCCGACAATATAGGCCTCGAAGCCCGCGTTTTCCAGCAGCTCGATAGCGGTCTCTATCTGAGAAGGTAAAATAATCATAAAACAAATCAATCCTTTGCTGTTTTTGGCTTGATCTTTGTCTGGCGCTTACTGTTGCCTTTGTCACGTTGATCTTGGCTGGTTTTATAACGTTGACGAGGGGCTGTTGATTTAAAAGAAATTTCAAAACCGGGCAACACTTCGTGTTGCCCCAGCCAATCCCCGACGCCCGCCGCGCTTCGCGCGGTGTGCGCCGGGAATTGCTTTTTGAAATTTCTCATACACATTTAAAACGTTGATCTTGGCTTAGGCACTTTGCGCCGCTTTTGTCACTCTGCCTCATTTTAATTATACAACACTTTCCGCGCAAATTCAAGTATTTTTTACTATTACTTGTTTTTAATTTATACTTGTTTGATATTTTCACGAAATCATCACCGTTTTTTCACTCAATTTACATATTAAACTACTGCGATAGTGTTGACAAATCAAGGATATTATGTTAAAATACAATCAGAAACTATTGCAA
>JAIEDJ010000230.1 GCA_029068025.1 Oscillospiraceae bacterium
GTCCGATATCGACAGCGAGATCCGCAGAAACGCAGACAAGCTTGTTGAAACGCTTAAGAGCTTCGGAGTTTCCACGACCTATCTTGGAGCGAGCAGAGGCCCCTCCGTAACGCGGTACGAGCTGCAGCCCGCGCCCGGAGTGAAGATCAGCAAGATCGCAAATCTTTCGGACGATGTTGCGCTGAATCTCGCGGTAAGCGGCGTGCGTATCGCGCCCGTGCCCGACAAGGCGGCGGTCGGTATCGAGATACCGAACAAGATCAAGGACACGGTGTTCTTCCGTGAGCTGGTCGACACCTCGGATTTCAAGAAAACGTTTGACAAAAAGCTGGATACTGTTCTCGGAAAAGATATCAGCGGAAACACCATCACCTGCAACGTTTCCAAGATGCCGCATTTGCTGATTGCAGGAACTACGGGTTCGGGAAAGTCGGTGTGTGTCAACTCGATCATCATGAGCATACTGATGAAGTCTACTCCGAACGACGTGCGGCTGATAATGGTAGATCCCAAGCAGGTCGAGTTTATGATGTACAACGGCATACCGCATTTGCTGATACCTGTCGTTACAGATCCGAAGAAGGCGGCGGGAGCGCTGGCGTGGGCGGTTACCGAGATGGAGCGGCGATACACGCTGTTTTCCGAAAACAATGTCCGCAATATTGACGGATACAACGATATCGCGAAAAACGACGACGAAATGCAGCATATGCCGCACGTGGTCATATTTATAGACGAGCTTGCCGATCTGATGATGGCGTCTCCGAAGGACGTTGAAAACAGCATAGTGCGGCTTGCGCAGAAGGCGCGCGCGGCGGGTATGCACCTGGTTATCGCGACTCAGAAGCCTACCGTTCAGGTAGTTACGGGACTGATCAAGGGCAATATTCCCAGCCGTATCGCACTGCTGGTCGCTTCGCAGATCGACAGCCGCGTTATCCTCGACGAGGGCGGCGCGGAAAAGCTGCTCGGAAACGGCGATATGCTGTATATGCCTGTGGGAACGCCGAAGCCCGTGCGCTTGCAGGGCTGCTATGTGTCGGACGACGAGGTGGAGCGCGTTGTTGAGTTCATCAAGCAGACGTTCACGGCGGAATACGACGAGGATATTCTCGCGGAGATCGAGCGCCAGGCGGAGATAGTAAGCTCGGGCGACAAGGGCGCTTCCTCGGACGACAGCGGTTCCGACGGCGATGATCAGGACGAAAAGCTCGATGACGCTATCGAGTTCGTCGTTACTGGCGGAAAGGCGAGCACGTCCGCGCTTCAGCGGCATTTGAAGCTCGGCTACGGCAGAGCGGCAAGGCTTATCGATATTATGGAGCGCATGGGCGTGGTGGGACCGTTTGAAGGCTCCAAGCCGCGTCAGGTGCTTATGACAAAGCAGGAATGGTATGAGAGGAAGCTGAGGAACTGATGGGGATACCGAATATACGCGACGAACAGGAGATCGCGATGCGGTGGCTTGCCGTGTTCGGCGGGAAAGTACCTTATGACATCATGCAGAGGTACGTTCTTGGCAGCGGTACTATGGCGAACCATATGTGGCATGTGTTTACCTGAGGCGGCGTTCCGTGTCTTACGGGGGAAGCTGCCCGGAAAGCGTTTGACGAGCTGCAATACAAAAGCGCGCTCGGGTTTTTCGGCGGGTGGTCGTGCGGCTACGGCTACAGGATCGAGAATATGCGGATCATCGGCAAACCGTCCGCGGAGGTGCTTGACGGCAAGCGGGGAGACTGCTACGTAATCGGAAAAAACTTTGAGTGGACATATGTCAAAACGCATGAGTCGGATCTTGGACCATACTTTTGTGACAGGAAGCAAATCGGAGAAAATTATGTCTGAAAACTTATATAAGAACGTCGAAATGATGAATAAGCTCGACGAGTTTCTGCCGAACATTCAGAAGCCCGCGCGGTATATCGGCGGCGAGGTCGGGTCGGTGCTTAAGGACAAAAGCAAGGTGGACGTGCGGTTTGCGTTCTGCTTTCCCGATACATATGAGATCGGAATGTCACATCTTGGAATGAAGATACTTTACGGGCTGAAAAACCGTGTTCCGAACTACTGGTGCGAGCGCGCGTTTATGCCGCTGCCCGATATGGCGGACGAAATGCGGAAGCGCGATATCCCGCTGTACGCGCTGGAGAGCCTTGATCCGATCAAAGAGTTTGATTTCATCGGGTTTACTATACAGTATGAGCTGTGCTATACCACTATTCTGGAAATGCTGGACTTAGCGGGGCTGCCCGTGCTTGCTTCTGAGCGGCATGAGCTTACTCCGATAGTTATCGGCGGGGGACCGTGTGTTGTCAACGCGGAGCCGCTGTGCGACTTCTTTGATATGTTCGTGCTGGGAGAGGGCGAGGAAGTCAATCTGGAGATCATGGCGCTTATGGAGAAGTGCAAGCGCGAGGGCTGCTCCAAGGAGGATTTTTTGCGCCGCGCCGCTAGAATAGAGGGCGTGTACGTTCCCAGCCTGTACGACGTTTTCTACAACGACGACGGCACCGTGAAGGCGATCATCGCGCGTGACGGCGCTCCAGAGCGCGTTACGAAACGGATAATCCGCGATATGGACAAGGTGTACGCGCCTGAGAACTTTGTCGTGCCGTTCTGCGATATCGTGCATAACCGGGCCGTTGTTGAGGTGCTGCGAGGCTGTATTCGCGGCTGTCGGTTCTGTCAGGCGGGATTTATCTACCGTCCGTTCCGCGAGAAGAGCAAGGAAACGATACTTAGCCAGACAAAATGTCTTTGTGAAAACACGGGCTATGACGAGGTTTCGCTTTCGTCGCTCTCCACAAGCGACTTCAAGGATATTGAGGGGCTGCTGTCCACCTTGACGGACTATACGAGCAGGGAAGGGATCAATCTCTCACTGCCGTCGCTGCGTGTGGATCGGTTCAGCGAGGACGTATTCAAGAAGATCAACGATGTTCGCAAGAGCGGGCTTACATTCGCGCCCGAGGCGGGTTCACAGAGACTGAGGGACGTTATCAACAAGAACGTTACCGAGGAGGATGTGCTGAACAGCGTCAAAATAGCGTTCGAGGGCGGCTACAGCGCCATCAAGCTGTACTTTATGATGGGTCTGCCCACCGAAACGGAAAAGGACATCGAGGGGATATTCGATCTCGCGAAGGCAGTTATAGAGCAGTTCTACGCGAATCCCGACCGAAAGAAGGGGAAAGCGCCGTCGGTGTCGGTGTCGCTTTCCACGTTTATCCCGAAGCCGTTCACGCCGTTTGAGTTTGAGCCGCAGGCAAGCGAGGAAGAAATTCTTTCGCGTCAGAAGCACCTTATCGGCTATGCCCGTGACAAGAAGATCACCATTTCATGGTCAAAATATGACGTTTCGCTGTTGGAGGCGGTGCTGGCGCGTGCCGACAGGCGCGTGGGCCGGGCGGTCTGGCTCGCGTGGAAGAAGGGCTGTTTTCTGGACGGCTGGGACGAATACTTTGATTTCGGGAAGTGGAAGGAAGCGTTCGCGGAATGCGGGCTGGATATGAGCTTTTATGCCAACCGTCGCCGCGAATATGATGAGGTAGCGCCGTGGTCGCATATGAACATACTTGTCGACCGTGAATTCCTTATCGAGGAAAACAGGAAGGCGCACGCGGAGCAGCCTACGCCTAATTGCCGTGAGAAGTGCTCGAACTGCGGAGTTATCAGGAACGTTGGGGGTGAAGTCTGCCGTGCCATCCGTTAATACGCGCGTTTTTTTCAGCAAGACCGACCGCGCGAAGTACATTTCACATCTTGACTTAAGCGGAGTTATGCAGAGGGCTATCCGCCGCACAAGGCTGCCTGTGTGGTACACCGAGGGTTATAATCCGCGTATGTATACGCAGTTTATGCTGCCTCTGTCGCTGGGGCAGGAGAGCGTGCGCGAGGCTATGGATTTCCGTCTGCTTGAGGATATCCCGCACGGGGAAGTTACCGAGCGGATAAACGGCGCGCTGCCGCTCGATATCCGAATTATCGAGACGACTGTTCCCGTCTGCAAAAATACGGACATAGCTTCCGCAGAGTATGAGATAACCGCTGAGCTTGACAAGGAGAAATTTCTCGGTTTTTGCTCAAGTGAGAAAATAATCACCGAGAAGAAAACCAAGAAGGGAATTACGGAGATCGACCTAAAGCCGTGTATTCTCGGGCTTGACGTGTCTGACAAGATAACGATTCGGCTGCCTGCGGGCAACGATTTCAATATCAATCCGCAGCTGCTGCTCGATACCTACAAGCGGCAATGCGGCGAGGAGATACCGAGACAGCGCATAGTGCGCATGAAAATATTCTGCGCGGACGGCAGCGAGTTCAGATAATACTTCTTAATTATTACAAAATACTGAAAAATTTGCAATTTGGCTTGAAATTTCCGGACAAGTATGTTATAATAGTTGAATAGTGGTTGGTTGTTAGTATTTGGTTTTGGGGAAATAAGGCGGGAGCGCACGCATTATGCGCTGCGCATAAAACGCCGGATCGCGGCACAGCGTGACAGGCCGCAAATTGCAAATTCAGATAAAATGGCAAGAACAACAATAAAAGCACGCAGCAAAGGCGGTTGCGGCAAGAACAACGAAATAAATGTGCAGGCAATTTGCGAAAGCAAGCGCGGAAGCGGAACGGAGCGAGCGAAGCGAGTGGAGAGCGTTTTGCGCGAAGCGCATAATGCGGCATTTCGCGCTTGCTTTCGTAAATTGCAAATTAAAATAAGGAGTTTTTTTGATGGCAATGGGGCAAAATAACAATAATTATCCAAACGATCCGAACAGAAACCGCGGCAGACGCCCCACAAACAATCGGCGCAAAGAAAAGATCCCGGGAGCGGTGATCGCTATCTATGTTATGATGGCAATTCTGATCCTGGCTATCTGCGCTCTGATCTTTGTGATAACTTTAAAAGCTACGGGCTGGAACGGAGAGAATCAATCCGATTCGTCGGGTGTTGTTCTCAGCTCTCCGGAGCAGGGTTCTTCGGATCTGTGGATCAGTGTGGATAACAGCTCGGACGACAGCAGTTATGTAGTTGATGCATCCGATATCAGCGATCCTTCATCGGATGATACAAGCTCGGACGATCCGTCAAGCACAGACTCGGACAGCAGTGGCTCTTCGTGGACGGTCATCAACCTTCCGACCGACTATGATCCCGCAATATTTGATGACGACCTTTTCATAGGCGACAGTATTTTTACGGGACTGTATCTTTACGGATATCTGGACGTTAATAACGTCGCGGCGAAGGTGGGATATACACCGTATAACGCGCTGCACAAGGATTTCAGCCAGACCTACAGCGGAAGCGCGGCGGATTACGCCAAGGAAAAGCAGCCCAAGCGCATTTTTATAATGCTGGGCTCCAACGCTATGGGCGCCGGTGCGAATTTCGACAATATGGTGGCTCAATATGATGATCTGATCAGCGCTCTTAAAGACAACAGTCCGAGCAGTGAGATCTGTGTGATCTCGATACCGCCCGTTACGGCGGACAGCTCCGCGGCGGCAAGCGCGAAGATCAGCAACGGCAGCATCGACAGTGTAAATGTGAAGCTCAAAAATATGGCAAAGAACGCGAAGGTCGCGTATCTCGATCTGAACGCTATGCTCAGTGACGATGACGGGTATTTCATGAAGGAATACGCCGAGATGGACGGTCTGCATTTTAAGGGGACTACATACAAGGTGTTGTTGTCGGCTTTGCAGAGAGAAATAATTAAAACAGGGGGAGAATAAAATGAAGAAGATAATTTCTATAGTGATGACAGCGGTTATATGCGCGGTGTTTTCCGCCTGCGGCAATTCGACAAGCAATGACAGCAAAAGCGACACCCAGAGCAGTGCGCCTGCTGCGAAAAAGCCGTCGGAAAAGGCCGCGGAGCTGCTGGACGCGGTAACGTTCCCGGAGATGGTATCGAAGGATATGGAATTTGCCGAGTATACTCTCGGGATCACCGCAGATATGGTGTCGGAGCACGTTCTTTATGTGTGCGGTTCGGGCGCGATGCCGGATGAGTTCGGGATATTTGTCGCTTCGAGCGCGGACGCGGCGGCTGAGATAAAGTCCAAGGTCGAGAAAAGGATCGAGTACCAGAAGGAAACGTACACCACATACACTCCGGATGAGGTATATAAGCTGGACGACAGCTTCTGCGAGTTGAACGGGAACACGATCATTTACTCGATCTGCGCAAACAACACCAAGGCGCGTGAGATCCTGAAGTGATTTTTTGTATTGCCCGAAGAGCGCCCGCGCAGGGTTTGCGCCGCGCTTAATACGGCATTGCCAGGATCCCGACAATATTCTTTCAATAAGATCTATCGAGGTGGAGTATGGCTATTGAATGTGGCGTTATATCAACATTGTTTCTGTTGATGGCAATAATCTTTTTTCGCCGCAAGCACACAAAATGGGCGATAGCGGTGCTGCCGCTTACTCTTGTGCCGCTCACGGAATTTGTGTTTGCGTTTATAGTTGAGCAGATCATGAAGAAGGAGATCGACGTGTTCGGCAATATCCTCGCGCTGGTGATCGCCGTTGCGGCAGCCGCGGTATGGATCGCTATTGCCGCGATAAAGCTGAAGAGCAAGAAAACGATCGTGACATATATCACGATCACGAACTTATTCAATATAGCACTGTCGGCTATTCTGATCAATGATCTTGTGCAGAGGCTTTCATAATAAAATATCAATATCCCCGGGCGTTTGCTCGGGGATATTGCTTTTTATTGTAATTATTACAATCTTGTAATAATTTGTAACCGTTTTGTAAGCATTTGTAACCAAACTGTAACCGAATTGTAACCGTTTTGTAGTTGATTTTAACAATATATAGTGCTATAA
>JAIEDJ010000023.1 GCA_029068025.1 Oscillospiraceae bacterium
AAGGTCTGTCGGTCAGCCCCTCTGTCACTTCGTGACATCTCCCCCGCGGGGGAGTCACCCTTTGGAATCCCGGTTTTAAAATAAGGTGAGTTATTATGAGGAATTTTTATCGGGGCAATGTTTTGCTGATAATGGTGTGTGCGCTGGTCGTTATGCTTATCGGCGTGGACGTGTACGTGTTCCGTTCAGAACCTCTGATGTTCTGGATCACGCTGCCGGTTTTGCTGTGCGTTTCGGGCATAACGCTGGGAAAGCTGTTTCAGATCAGGCAGAACGAGTTCTGGTATTTTGAACAGCTGTCCGATGAAATACGAAACACGGATTCGATGTCGCTGGTGGGTTTTCCGCTGCCTATATGTGTGGTGGACGAATTCGGCAGTATTATCTGGAGCAACGGGGAATTCAACACGGCTTTTTTTAATCCGAATGAGGACGAATTTTCCATAGATCAGGTGACCGATATGCCGCATGAGCTTTTCGGAACGGACGGAAGAGAGATCCGGTATGGCGACAAGTGGTATCGTGTGTATTCAGTGGTTCATGAGTACGCCGTCAATGAAAAGGCGTTGGGAAAGAATGCGGAAAGCCAGACGGAGAGGATCACCATGCTGATCTTCCGTGATATTACGGATCTTAAGACATTGCAGAATACCTATGAGATGTCAAAGCCCATCGTTATGGTGGTAATGGTTGACAACTATGAGGAGCTGCTTTCCGGAGCCAAGGAGAGCGAGCGCGCCAATGTTACTATTCAGGTAGACAGACTGATCGAGGAGTACTTTTCCGAAAAGAAGGCGGTGCTCAAGAAGATCACAGGCGATAAATTCCTGATCGTTCTGGAGCAGCAATATCTCAAGGAAATGATCAAGGACAAGATGGCGATCATCAACAAGGCGCATGATATCATCGTGCGCGAGCGTGCTGTGGTAACGCTGTCCATCGGCGTCGGCACAACGGCTCAATCGCTTGCGGAGGGCGAGAGATTCGCCTCCGAAATGCTCAACAAGGCGCTGGAGCGCGGCGGCGACCAGGCTCTGGTAAAGACGACCAACGGATTTGACACATACGGCGCTATTTCTCCCGGAAAGGAGCGCACGGGTAAGGTCAAGATACGCCTTGCCGCGGAGGAAATGAAGTCGCTTATCCGAACTGCCGACACCGTTTACATAATGGGTCACAGCTTCGGGGATTACGACAGCGCGGGTTCGGCTATCGGACTTACCTGCGCGATACGAAGGCTGGGTGTTCCCGCATATACCGTGGCGAGGTTCCGCGACGATACGAAAACAAACGCCAAGGCGCTTTTCGACAAGTTTACGGATTATGACACACCGGTCGCCATCGAGCCGGAGGAGGCGAAGCAGTTTATCACGGCGAAATCGGTGCTTATCATAGTTGATACTCATATTATTAAAAAGCTGGAAGACGCGGAGCTGTATGAGCTGGCGGACAAGAAGCGCGTGGTCATCATTGATCACCATCGCATGAGCGCGGGAGCGATCACGGAATTTGCCGTGCGCTGTCACGAGCCGAACGCGTCGTCCGCGTCGGAGCTTGTGACGGAGCTTATTCAGTATTTTGCAAGCGGCGCGTTGATAAGTCCGCTAGAGGCGGAGGCGCTGCTTGCCGGTATCGTGCTGGATACGAAGGACTTTGTTATGCGGTCGGGAGTTTCCACGTTTGAGGCGGCGGCGTATCTGAAGAAGATCGGCGCGGATACCATCGCGGTGAAGAAGCTTTTTGACGCGACTATTGAAAGCAAGCTCAAGAAGTCGGAGATCATCTCTTCGGCTAAGATGTACAGGGCAAGGTGCGCTATCGCGGTCGTGGAGAAGGATTTCCCGGGAATACGGGTGCTGTGCTCGCAGGCGGCGGACGAAATGCTGTATATCCGCAATGTCGACGCGTCGTTTACAGTGTATCCGATCAATAATAACGGATGGAGCATAAGTGCGCGTTCTCTTGGAAAGGTGAACGTTCAGGTCATCATGGAACAGCTCGGAAACAAGGTCGACGACGGCGGCGGTCATCAGTCAATGGCGGGAGCGCAGCTGTATGACATAACGCTTGAGGAAGTCGTTGACAAGCTGCACGCGGTCATTGACGATTATTTCACGCAGAACAGCGGAAATAATTGAGACCGGGGTTATGGCGTTGATCCCGGTGCGAGTGCTTGTGATCGGGTTTGGCTTGTGGATCTTGGCTTGGGCGCTTTTTTGAGCGGGTTTTGGAAAGTTGATCTCGGCCGGTTTCGGAATGTTGACGAGGGGCTGTTGATTTTGCGCAAACGCTAAGATCAACACGATAAAAGCGCGGCAAAGGCGCTTACGCCAAGAACAACATTATAAAGGTCAGTGAATTTCAAAAAGGGCGAAATTTTAATTTCGCCCGGTACCGTCA
>JAIEDJ010000231.1 GCA_029068025.1 Oscillospiraceae bacterium
GCAAAAACCTCCTTTGGTTTTATTATACCACAGGAGGTCTTTTTTGTCTATGTCTGTTTTTACTGGTTCGGTTCACTATATAACAAGGGCATTAACCTTGTGTTTTTGAAAGAGCCATACATTAACACAGACACCTACCGCACGGTAACCGAGAACACCATTAAAACGGTTGGTAATGACATAGCGGATATTTACATAGATGTGACAAATAAAGTGCTTATGCTCTTGGCTGAACGGCAAATAAGACAAGCCTTTGAACAGTCGCAGAAAGAGGTTGACTATTTACATCAACGCACACTCGAGGAAATTGAAACAGCGCGGCGCGGTCCGTTTGTTTATCTGCCTTTTTCAGCGCTTTATTTTGCTGAAAACAGCTTAAACGGTTGACAAGTCCGCCGATCTGTGTTATAATAAAATTACCGAAAACCGCTGACGCGGTTTTGCAGCGCCTAACGGCGCTGTCGGCATTGCCGAACGGTAATTTTCTTGAAACGATAAATTATTTTCGCTTCGCGAAAATTTGGCGCTGCGGCGCTTGAATTTATGTTATAATTGAATAAAGAACAATGAACAGGGGCTCTGATATGTCGGGAACAGCGGAAACAATTGCCGTCGTTGATGACGATGTATATATAAACGATATGCTGTGCAGGCTGCTTGAGCGCGAGGGGTACTCGGTGATCCGCGCGTTTTCCGGCGGCGAGGCGCTGGCGGTGCTTTCGGAGCAGGTTCCCGATCTGGTGCTGCTGGACCTTATGATGCCGGGTCTTTCGGGAGAGCAGGTTTTGCCCAGAATACGCAATGTCCCTGTGATCGTTATGAGCGCCCGCGCGGACGTTGACAGCAAGGTCAGAATGCTGCTGGACGGAGCGGAGGATTATGTCACAAAGCCGTTTGATACGGAGGAGCTGCTGGCGCGGATAAAGGTACGGCTCAGGAAAAACGCGCCTGTGAGCGCTCTCACATACGGAGGACTTACGCTGGAGCTTGAGCTTCATGAAGCGCGGTTCGGGGAAAATTCGACGCGGCTTACCAAAACGGAATTCGCGATATTAAAGATCCTTATGCAGAATCCGAAGCAGGTGATCACCAAATCGCAGATACTCGACCGTGTGAGCGAGGACACGCCCGACTGCGTGGAAAGCTCGCTTAAGGTGCATATAAGCAATCTCCGCAAAAAGCTGCGCGATATTTCGGACAAGGAGCATATCGAATCGGTCTGGGGCATAGGATTTAAGATGGCGGATACAGCCGATAATTCTTAACGAATTCTTAACGTTTCTCTTAACCGGTTTCTTAACCTTTTATTGCTAGAATGAAGGTGTCAAAGAAAACCGAAAGGAGTTTTGTTAATGGAATACGTTTTGACAACTCATGAACTGACTAAAAAATACAGGAAGTCAGCGGCGCTGGATGGTCTTTCAATGAATGTCCCAAAGGGTGCGATCTACGGCTTTGTGGGACGCAACGGCGCGGGGAAGACCACGCTTATCCGCATGATCTGCGGGCTTCAGTTCCCGACAAGCGGGGAATTCATGCTGTATGGCGAGCACAGCGGCGGGAATATCTCCAAAGCGCGGAGAAGAATGGGAGCGGTGGTGGAAACGCCGTCGATCCATTCGGATATGACAGCCGAGGACAATCTTAAGCAACAGTACCGCATTCTGGGGCTGCCGTCGTTTGACGGTATTTCCGAGCTGCTTCGTTTGGTGGGACTTGAGAACACCGGAAAAAAGAAGGCGCGGCACTTCTCGCTTGGTATGCGGCAGCGGCTGGGTATCGCCATCGCGCTGTGCGGAAGTCCCGATTTCCTTTTGCTGGACGAACCGATAAACGGTCTGGATCCGCAGGGTATCATAGAGGTTCGCGAGCTGATCCTGAAGCTCAACCGCGAACGTCAGATCACCGTGCTTATTTCCAGCCATATCCTGGACGAACTGTCGCGGCTTGCCACACATTACGGCTTTATAGATAAGGGGCGTATAGTAAAGGAGATCAGCGCGGAGCAGCTGGAACGCGAATGCAGAAAATGCGCGCGTGTTAAGGTCTCCGATGTCAAGAAGCTCGCTTTGGCGCTTGACAAGTTAGGTATGGAATACGCGGTGATCGACGGTTCACAGGCGGATATATACGGCGAGATCAGCATTACCAGGCTGACCGAGGCGCTTTCCGGAAGCGGCTGTGAGTTGTTCTCCGTAAACAAGCATGACGAGAGCCTTGAGGCATACTTCATCAAACTGATCGGAGGTGCTTCAAATGCTTAAGTTGCTGAGAGCCGACTTTGTGCGGCTATGGAAGACGCGTTCTTATTGGGTATGCGTTATCGCGTCATTGACGCTGTGTATTACAAATCTGGCATTTGATTATATTGTGGACAAACGAGTCGTGCAGAACCTTGAAAGGTTTTTTATGAACGACAGCTCAAATATCATGCTGTTCGCGGCGATTTTCTCGGCGCTGTACATCGGAACCGACCATTCCTGCGGAACGATACGCAACAAGCTCATCATCGGACGCCCCAGAAGCGAGATCTATCTTTCAAATCTGATCGTTGCTTCGGCGGGGGCGCTCAGCATACGCGTTATATCGTGGATCGGAGAAGCGCTGTTCGGGCTGATCGCGGGCGGTAGGATCGGCATACCGACAGGCAGGCTAGCGCTTCTGATGACGGTCAGCGCGTTTTCGATCATCACAGCTTGCTCGATCTTTACATTTATCGGAATGATAATTTCCTCGAAGTCCTCGGGGACGGTGATCTCGATAGTTGCGATAATTGCGCTGATAATCGGCGGCGCTATTATAATGACGATGCTGAATCAGCCCGAGATGACGGTGGAGTATATAATTAAACCCGAGGGCGGATTTGACGTTACGGAGCCGTATCCTAATCCGATGTATATTTCGGGCACTCTGCGTGACGTGTTTATTGCGATAAATGACGTTCTTCCGGGAGGTCAGGCAATACAGCTTGAAATGGGCGAGCCGCATGAGCCGCAGCTTATGCCGTTTTATTCGCTCGGTGTTGCCGCCGTGGTTACGGCAGCGGGGCTGGCGGTGTTCCGGAAGAAAGATTTGAAGTAATGATAATAAAAAGCGCATAAAAAGTTGTTTTATACCAAGAACAACGTTATACAAGCGCAGCAAAAGCCCTTTCGCAAAGATCGACATTATACAGGAGCAGAAAAGCTCTTTTGCAAAGATCATCGTTATAAATACGCAGGAATTTCAAAAAGGGCGAAATTTTAATTTCGCCCGGTACCGTCAGCACGGCTAAGCGGAGCGCGAAGCGCGCAGCGTGCCGTGGTGACGTGTATTTTGAAATTCTTTTAAATCAGGAGGTAGTGAAATGCCCGAGAAGGAAATTTACATAGTGGTATCGCAGACGGGGAGTATCGTTTCCCGCATATTGAAGAGGATAACGGGCGCGGAGTATAATCACGCGTCTATTGCTCTTGACCCAGAACTGCGGAATATGTATTCTTTCGGGCGAAGATATAAATATTTTCCGTGGTACGCCGGTTTTGTCGCGGAATCTCCCGAATTCGGCGCGTTCAAGAGATTTTCGGATACCCGCGCGGTCATTATGTCGATCCCCGTGACCGAAAAGGCGTATGAAGAGATCAAAGATCGGCTGAATGAAATGTTTGAAAACAAAAACACGTATCACTATGATATTATAGGGCTGCTGCTGGCGTATTTCAATATAATTTACAAGCGTGATCACCATTATTATTGTTCGGATTTTGTAAGAGAGCTATTGGTTCAATTCGGAGTGGAGGATCCGGAGCTGTTTTGTCCTATAGTTCAGCCGCAGCATTTCCTGGATATACCGGACAGCCGCGTCGTATACCGCGGAAAGCTGAGCGAATATTCGGAAAGCACCGCGGTTGAAAATGGCTGACGCGGCGGTGCTGCTGTGCGTGATCTTCGGGATATTAACTGCGGCGTTCGCGGTGAAAATTATCGTGATGAAGATAACGACCCGTGAGATAGCGCGGCAGATAACCGAAAAATTGGATTCCGATACCAACACGCTGATAGATATTTCCTCTGTTGACAGGGATATGCAAAGGCTGGCGGCTGAGCTGAATATAAGGCTGGAGCGGCTTCGGAGCGACCGGCTTAAGTTTGTTCAAGGGGATCTGGAGCTGAAAAACGCGGTCACGAGTATCTCGCACGATCTGAGAACGCCGCTCACAGCAATATGCGGGTATCTGGATCTGCTGGAGAGCTGCGAAATGTCGGGCGAGGTTCGCGGATATTTAAAGCAGATCGGAAACCGCGCGGAGCATATGCGGCAGCTTACCGAGGAGCTGTTCCGATATTCGGTGGTAAGCTCGGAGCGGGAGCAGAAGCTCGAGCGGCTGTGCGTAAATGATGTTCTGGAGGAGAGCATCGTGGCGTTTTACGCGGCGATACGAGGGCGAGGCATAACTCCCGAGATCGATATCACGGAAAAGCGCGTTGAGATCATCGCGGACAGATCGGCGCTCTCGCGGATATTCTCCAACATCATTTCCAATATGCTCAAGTACTCGAGCGGGGATTTCTTCGTTTCAATGAACGACAGCGGGGTCATATTATTTAAGAATTCCTCAGACGATCTTGAAAGGCTGTCCGTGGAGCGGTTGTTCGACAGGTTCTACACCGTAGAGACCGCCGAAAACTCCACAGGGCTTGGGTTGTCTATCGCTAAGCTGTTGGCGGAGCGGAACGGCGGCGAGCTTTCGGCGAGTATAGAGGATGACAAGCTCGTCATCTCGCTTAAACTGCACGCTAAAGCGGATAATTTTCCGAACTGATACTGTGGTATACAATACCTTGGCTGATATTCTCACAATGTTTTGGGGGGGTAAGGATCTTGTCTGAAGAAAACAATAACAGCGGGCCTGAGAAAAAGAAACTGTTTGACGAAAATATCGCGGAACTATGGGCTCTTCGCCCTCCAAAAAAAGAAAAGCCCTTTTGGTTAAGAAAGAAATTTCTTGTTTCGACGGTAATAATTATTGTGATCGGACTTTGCGTATGGGATATCATCGACGCTCCGCCGTTCTGGCATTTTCGGCAGCGAGATAAAATCGCGATCATGGAGTATCAAAAAGGACTTTTTCCCGGAGCAAAGATCAAGGAAAGGTTCTTCCCTTTTTTTGGCAGCGAGCATTTTATCGGATTTCCGACGCCAAGCCATATTACGTTTGAATATGACGGCGTTACGTTTGAAATATCCGCAAAGGATGGTAAAGTTACCGGGGATAATTACGATTACAGCAAAGCCAAAAAAAGGATCGAAGATAAGCTCTGGGACTTCTTGACGCCTGAAAAGATCAAGCCGGATTTTTTATATGTTACGTTTGATTTCGATAGATATACTCTGCCCGAAAAGCTTTCAGACTACAAAAATGTTAAGATAAGAATTTGTTTTAACAATCAAATTTCAGACCCGCGATATCTGACTTGGCTGTATGATTTCTATGAATATTGGCAAACACACAGCGAACTATCCGATTATAATGTGGAGATCGTATTCGATATGGATGAAAAAGCATTATATACCCTGGCTTTTGATGCCAATTCTAAATTAACCAGAGAAAAAGTCTATTCTTCGTTTGAAATAGATGATCTCACTCACTCATATTGATGTTTGGCGGGAACGGCACACCATCAACAAAACAATCGGCTTATTTGAATTTCGGCAGGGAAATTCGTGAGCTTATACTAATCCCACTTTAGATTGTTGAGATAAACGCTCCGTTTTCCGCACAGTTCACAATATTTTTACAGGAAACTCTAAGTGGGATAAGTATTATGACAAAATTCCCCGTGTGTTCGGGAAAAATAACTCAAAACACTTGACAAACGCCGATCATTGTGGTAAAATAAATAATGCAGACCCGTTTTAATGGGGCCGTAAAGGTTTCGACGGGGATCCTGAAGCACGGTAAGCGAGTAGTGAGGGCGAAATCACTTTAATCGTCGCAACTTTAAATTTAAACGCAGACGAAGATCTCGTTTTAGCAGCTGCCTAAGGCGCTGCCGTCGGCTCTAGCAGTACCGCGGGCTTGAGTTCGGCGTCGACCAGCGGTGAACGACCTTTGCAAATAGCCTTATAGCTTTGGTTGTATTAAAGGCTACCGGACGTGAGAGCCTGTTTGTCGGCGATCACGCGAGGGAATTTTAAAAGACAGACTGCACTCGGAGAAAACTTTGTGGACGGGTTTTCGGACAGGGGTTCAATTCTCCTCGGCTCCACCAGTTCAACAAAACAACCCTTGCGCTTTGCGCAAGGGTTGTTTTGTTGAACGCTAAAGGCTTCGGTCTGCGCCCTGTGGGCTTGACCTCAGCTCTTTAGTAGGCGCGTTTTTCGTTTCGCGGACGGTCGTCCGCGAAACCGTGAAAAACGCTCGCTGTTGATCTTCTATTATAACATTGTGTTTGGCAAAAATCTATTTGGTCACGATATCACAAGTTGAAAGCTACATTTTTAGTGCAAAATGCACAAAAAGTGTAGCTTTTTTCTTTGTTCAACAACTCCCCGCAGACTAGACTTGACAGTCTGCGGTTTTTATTTGGAGGAATGTTATGGATAAACTTAGAGAATAGTTTTGATTGTATCTGTCCGCGAAAGTGAGAGCGGATCGCCAAAATCGGTTGCAACACAGCCAGTATTTACAAGCGGCAATCCCGCTTTTATACTGATAAAGTTTCCGAACATTTACGACGGCATGATGTTTGATGAGGTGTAAGGCGATTGATATCAGCCGTTATCAGGGCGGCATATCTTTTGCGGAGGCCAAGAAAGCGGGTATGGAGTTCATTATCATCCGCGCGGGAAGCGCCAAGCTCAAGGATCCCCGGTTTGATACGTTTGTAGCTGAATGTAAAAAGCACGGTATTAAGTTTGGGTTTTACCGGTACAGTTACGCATTTACGGTCGACCGCGCAAAAGAGGAAGCAGAGGCGTGTATTGAGTGCATTAAGGCACAAGCCAAATTATCCCGTGTGCTACGATCAGGAGGACAAAGTCCTCACTATTAAGCAAACCGAGGAATTCATCAATCTGTTGCAAATCGCTCCATTAAAGTATCAGGCATTTTTCACGCATATTATTTACATCGGTATGCGGCACGGCGAAATGCTTGGACTTGAATGGAAGAACATCGGCTTTGAAACGAGAGTAATCCATATTCAGCGCACTTCTAACTACACTAAAGCACGCAGAATTTACACCGACACAACTAAAACAAAACGCTCCCAGAGAACGCTTAAAATCTCGCACTACATAATGGATCTGCTGAAAAAAATTTCAAGAGCAACAAAACGAGGAAGCGTTAATGATCGGTGACAAATGGGTAGAAACCGACCGCTTATTCGTCAAGTGGAACGGTGAGCCTATGAATAACCAAACTCCTTACGGC
>JAIEDJ010000232.1 GCA_029068025.1 Oscillospiraceae bacterium
GGATAAAACCATTAAATGTGGACTAATGTGAGACAAAATTTCTCGGCTGTTTGGTGTTTGCGGATTGCACCCGCGCTCCGGGGTTCGAGGGGAGAACCCTTCGGAAGAGGGGGAGGGCTGAATAAAATCCGACAAAAATGCGGGTGCCCTCTCCCCCTCCTGCCCGCATTTTTCACGGCTGCTAGGTGATCGAATCATTTAGAGATACAATGCACCAAGATCGGGTTTTTGCAATGTTCTTACACTCAGATCATTTTACATAAAGCACGACCAACGTGGCTTTGCTTCTTTTGTAAAATGTTGATCTCTTTTTTATTTTGACTTTTTATACAAGATAAGGGCAGAGCCGTAAGCTCTGCCCTCAGATCATTCACTTAAAATTCCGGCGCGATATCCTCTTGATTGTTGATCTTCTTTGCTTTAAGCACTCCCAACGCTAAGAAGTACATCAGCACGCAGATCGCCAGCGACAGCGCCATTGCGGTGATAAACGACGCTGTCTCCTCCTCAAACGGATACAGCGGGCTTGTTATAAATCCGCCGCTTATATAGCTCAGCAGCGCGAACGGATGATATCTCACCAGCCCCAGCCCGTTCAGCAGGCTCTCCACCAGCATCTGTCCCAGGAAAATACACGGCACCATAGCTCCCGCGCGTGACGTGCACAGTCCCAGCGACAGGAACACACAAACGATAAACACCATATAGACCGAGATATCCAGCGCCGACAGGAACATTCCCCCTGCCGAGACCTTGTTGTTCGGGAACATTGAGTTGCACAGCCCGCCCGCGATAAACGAGCTTAAAAACGATACCGCAAACGTGAACAGCGGGTAAATAACAAACTTAGGGATCAGATAGTTTTTGTATTCCAGACCGCTGCACATCGGCACGATCATGGCGCGTTTCTTCTGTTCTCCGCCTGCTGCCGACATCAAGAGGAGCATTATCACCAACAGCCCGTAGCTCGCAAAGCTCGACAATGTTACAGAAAACATTAACCCCGCGTCGGAATACATTATCTTAGCCTCTTCTATATCGATACCGCCCGGCGATCCGTCCGAGCTGTCCGAGGCAGCCTGATTTATAACGGATATAGCAGACGTTGTCGGATCTTCGCTTGCTGACCCTCCAAGAAAAGTGGCCACGAACTTAAACATCATAGGATTAGCGAGCGCAAATCCAAGAATAGCAATGATCACGCCCCACATTCTGAATGTGCGGGAAAAATGAGCCCATTCCTTTTTAAAGCTGTATTTAAGCTGCATTTTTTAGCCCACCACCTTTCTGAAAACTTCCTCCAGAGTCGCCGTGCCGATCACGAACTTCTCGGCGACGATATCCTTTTCCGCAAGCAGCTTCATCAACTGCTTCGCCGCGTCGTTGATATTGTCCGCGCCGAAACGGAACTGTCCCGTTTCATTATTGAATTCCGCACGCGCGAATTTCACCTTCAGCAGCTCGAGCTTTATCTCGTCGGTCAGCCCGCGCACCGTCAGCGCGATGATATCGGCGCTGTATTTGCGCATAACGGCATTGATCTCGCCTTCCTCCGCGAGAATACCGCCGTTCATTATCCCGATACGGTTTGCGACGCGCTCAACGTCCGACAATATATGAGTTGAAAGTACGATAGTGCTGCCCATGCTTTTCAGTCTGTTTATTATCTCAATGACCTCAATGCGTCCCTGCGGATCAAGCGCGGAGGTCGGCTCGTCGAATATCAGCAGCTCGGGATCGCGGAAGATAGCCGCACCCATTCCCAGACGCTGCGTCATACCGCGCGAAAACCCCTTTGTACGGCGGTCAGCCGCCGCGGAAAGCCCGACGATATCCAGCACCTCGCTCGTGCGCTTTGAGATATCCCCCTGATATTCGGCGCAGCTTCCTATATACTCAAGATATTCCCGCGCGGTCATATACCCGAATATCATAGGGCTTTCGGGCAGATACCCTATCGCTGTCGGTTTTCCGCCGCCCAGCTCTATATCTCCGCCGTCCTTGGGGATAACATTGCAGATGATGTTCATCGTGGTGGTTTTTCCGCAGCCGTTCCTCCCGAGAAACCCGTAAACGTCACCATCGTTTATATCCATATTCAGCCCGCGCAGAACGGGAAAATTATTATAGCTCTTCAAAAGATTCCGTATCTTGACCATATTTACTCCTTATTTAAAAAGCGTTCTCCGCTACGTTCACGGCACAGAACCGCCTTCGGCGGTTCCGCACCGTTCACTCGTCAGGCGTCACAACCGCGCCGCTGAAGCGGCGCTCTGTGACGTCTGACTACGCTCCGAACGCTTGCTGCGTGTTTAAAACGTTGTTCTTGGCGTAAGAGCCTTAACTGCGTGTTTATTGCACTGATCTTGGCAAAAAGCCTTTATCTCTTGATCTTATCAAAAGCGCTTTCGCCGCATATTAATGCGCCGCTCTTGACTGCTGTTCATATTGTACATAAGGCATATATACAATATAGCACTTTTTCTCTGCTTTGTCAAGGGGTTTTTAAAAATATCTTTACAATATAAAAAAACTATGCTATAATATTAAATAAACAGTGATCTTAATGGACTCCCCAAGGGAGTGGGGGAGAGGATGCGGGGGCTCCGGTCTGTCGGTCAACCCCTCCGTCACTTCGTGACACCTCCCCACCCGGGGAGTCACCCCAACCC
>JAIEDJ010000233.1 GCA_029068025.1 Oscillospiraceae bacterium
TCCTCAAGCCGTCCGCCTATAGCGTATTCCTCGTCGGTGTTGTCAATGTTCTCGAGAACCACCAGATCAGAAAAATCCGTTCCGGCAGCGGTTGCCGCCTTAGCCATGGTATAGTCGATCATGCAGGCGTCCACCTTGCCGCTCTTTACTTCAAGCAGCGCGTCCTTCTGCGCCGCGCTCTTGATCTGTGTAACACTGCTGAGCGCGGGTTCGGAGGTAATAACGTCCTCGGCAGCCGAACCGCCCTCAAACGCGATGGTAATACCCGCCATAGAAGCCAGATCAGGATACTTGTCCGCGTTCTCCTTCTTTACAACGGTAGCCTGCTTGTTCTTCATATAAGACTTTGTGAAAAGCATATCCTTCTTTCTGTCCTCGGTCACGGTCAGACCGTTCCAGATAAGATCGATGGTCTTGGACTTAAGTTCGATCTCCTTCTTTGTCCACTCGATGGGCTGAAACTTCGGAGTTACGCCGAGCTTCTCGCAGACAGCCTTTGTAAATTCGGTCTCAAAGCCGATGAGATCACCCTTGTCATCGTGATAGTTCATAGGCACGTTTTCCGTAATGCCGATAACGAGTTCATTATCGCTGCCGGAGGAGCACCCGCCAAGTCCGAGACACATGGCAATGCCAAGCAGCAATGCCGGAATAATTTTTTTCATTTTGTTTCTTCCTTTCATCGTTCTGTGATCTGTTTATCTGTTCTTCGGGATAGCATTGACCCCCGATACATACATATTGTATCACAAACCCGAACTTTTGTCAATATATCATCAAATATTTTCCGAATCCGACAAAATTCCCCGCGAAATACCCTGCTTTTGTGTAGGAATTAACTCAACACGGCCGACATCAGCGCGGGCCACTCGCGAAGCCAGTAATTCAGGATCGACGCGATATGCGTTCTCGCGGAATAGTGTCCAACGTCAAGACCGTTGCGGCGGGCGTATATCTCCGCGCGGAATTGATGAAACTCGTTAGTCACCACAACGATACCGTCCGTTATGCCAAGCTCCTCGAATATCTCCTTTGAAAAGCGAAAATTCTCACGTGTGCTTATTGAATCTCCCTCCGTATAGATACGTTCCTCCTCGATCCCGTTCTGAACGAGATACCGGCTCATAGCCTCAGCCTCGGAGATATCCTCTCCGCTGCCCTTGCCGCCGCTCACCACGCACACCGCCTCAGGGTTCTTGTCCAACACCTCCAGCGCCGCGTTCAGACGCGATTTGAGCATATTGCTCGGCTCCTCTCCCTTGACGCGGCAGCCCAGCACCATCACGGCACGGACACTCTCCACGGGCTCCTCGAAATAAACCGCCATATTCACCGAGAAATACGCGCATACCCCAACTCCGAAAACCAGCGGCGTTCCGAGAAGTATCAAAGCCGCCTTCCCGACAGGCTTTTTCCACAGTCGCACGATAAATCGGCAAAGCGGCTTCCAGAATACGCATACCGCAATTATAAGCCCGAACAACACAAAGCCGAGTGCGCTGCCCGCGCTGTAGGAGCTCAAGAAACAAGCCCATACAAGACACAAGGCGGCGCACACCGACACGATTATACGAATTATCTTACCGAAAATTTTCATACTTCCCTACAAGCTGCCGCAGCACCGCGCGGCACAGACAAAATCTTCAGCATCTGCATTCACATCACGGAAGTCTCAGCAGCAAAGCCGCAAACATTTCCTCCCAATCTATTTCCCTGAATACCGAAACCAGCGTTCCGATAAAGATCGGGACAAGGAAAAAGCCCAACACAAACGCTATTGCCCAAAATATAAGCATAGCGCGTGCATAGTTTTTCTTAGCAGTGGGGGTAGTTGCTGAGAACGCCCATATAAACAAAAGAACAAGACCGATGAGGTGCAAGCATGACAGGAAGATCGTCAAGAACCACTGTCCGACAGTCATTTCCTGAGACTGCATATAGCTGCCCTGCGGATAGATCGGCTGCCCGTTAGGCTGCTGACCGTAATTGGACTGCCCTTGATAAGTGTTGTTAGTCGGTGTCGGAGTGGGAACTGTCGAATACGGCATGCGATCCGATGTTGAGGGCATAGTGCCCTGTTTTTTCAAATCAACTCCGCTTGAAACGCCAACATCAAACACGCTGCTCATCCGCGCACCACAGGATGGGCAGAAGTCGCCCTCGCCGCTTACCAAAGAACCGCATTTATCGCAAAATCTTTCCATATGTAAAACCTCACATATCCGCTGCCGTACCCTATACTATCATTCGGGACTCTTGGTTATCCACTGGCTCATTCCCGCGCCCCATACCTCGTTCGGGCGTGTTCTGAAACCGAACTGTTTGTAAAACTCCTCCTTGCCGATAGCCGACATCAGATAAAGGATTATCGTCTCACCCGGCTCCATAGTGGACTTCATATATTCAACGGTGCGCCGCATAAGCTCCTTGCCTATACCGCGCCGCTGATAATCGGGGATCACCATCACATCGGTTATGAAATTCGCGTAGCTGCCGTCTGACAGAACGCGTATCATGCCGACGGCGCGCCCGTTGTCGCGAACGGTCGTGATATGGAACGCGTTATTGAGCGCGTTTCTCGCGATCCTCTCGGAGAGCTTCATAAAATTCACTTCACGCCGCATCTCCATATACTCTTCATAAGAAGGAGCTTCGTCAATATACTCAATAGCCATTCTTTCACCTGATTTTAAATAATTTCAAAATTCGCACTTGACTGCACGCTCCGCGCCTTCGGCGCTCCGCTTAGCAGCCAAGTGCGAACCGGTCAAAATTTTTCTTGAGAAAAATTTTGACTCTTTTTGAAATTCCTGCGATTTTATAATGTTGATCTTGTTAAAAGATCTTTTCCTGCGTCTTTAATTCGTTGCACTTGGCAAAAGCCCCTTTGCCGCGTCTTTAAAACGCCGGCAAGGATCAAGTTATTTTTCGATATAGCCTTAATCCTCGGTATCTTCCGAACCGTTATCGGGGCTTTCCTCGGTATCCTGCTTTTCAGTCTCAAGCTCAGACTTTATCTCATTGCCGTCAACGTCCAGCGTGCCCTCCATAAGCTTGTAGAAGTCGGGGCCGTCCAGCGTCTCATGCTTCAACAGATACTGAGCGCAAAGCTCCAGCTTGTCGCCGTGCTCCGTGAGGATATCCTTCGCCTTTTCGTAGCCTGTTTCAATGATCTCGCGGATCTCAGCGTCGATCTCGGAAGCGACGTTCTCGGAATAGTTCTTCGCCTGACCGTAGTCGCGTCCGAGGAACACCTCGTGATCCTCGCTGCCGTACAGGATCGGACCCAGCTTCTCCGAGAAGCCGTATCTCATTACCATATCGCGTGCCACGCCCGTTGCGCGCTCGATATCGTTGGAAGCGCCGGTTGTGATATCGTCCATCGTCAGCTTCTCGGCGACACGTCCGCCCAGCAGCACGACAATGCTCTCCTCCATGCGCTTTTTGGTCATATGAGTATTATCCTTTTCGGGAAGGTGCATGGTCATACCCGCAGCCATTCCGCGCGGAACGATAGAGACCTTGTACACCTTATCCTGCGACGGGCAGAAATATGTTGTGATAGCGTGACCCGCCTCGTGATAAGCGGTGATCTTCTTGTCCTCCTCGCTTACCACATGGCTCTTCTTTTCGGGACCCGCAACTACCTTGATGGTAGCCTCCTCGATATCCGCCTCGGTAACAGCCTTGCGGTTATTCCGCGCCGCAAGCAGCGCCGCTTCGTTCACAAGGTTCTCAAGATCCGCGCCGGTAAAGCCTACGGTGCGCCCCGCGATACGCTTGAGATCCACGTCGGGACCGATATTCTTGTTGCGCGTGTGAACCTTGAGGATCTCCTCGCGTCCCTTCATATCGGGATATCCGACCACTACCTGTCTGTCGAAGCGTCCCGGACGCAGCAGCGCGGGATCGAGTATATCACGGCGGTTAGTCGCCGCCATAACTATGATGTTTTCGTTATCGGTAAAGCCGTCCATCTCAACAAGCAGCTGGTTCAGCGTCTGCTCACGCTCGTCATGGCCGCCGCCGAGACCCGCACCGCGCTGACGGCCGACCGCGTCGATCTCATCTATAAAGATGATCGAAGGGGTATGCTTCTTCGCCTGATCAAACAGATCACGCACTCTCGAAGCGCCCACGCCGACGTACATCTCCACGAAGTCCGAACCCGAAATGGAGAAAAACGGCGCTCCCGCCTCGCCCGCGACAGCCTTCGCGAGCAGCGTTTTACCGGTACCGGGAGGGCCCACCAGCAGCACGCCCTTGGGAACTCTCGCGCCTATCTCGTGATACTTTCCGGGATTCTTGAGGTAGTCGACGATCTCGACAAGCTCCTGCTTTTCCTCGTCAGCTCCCGCAACATCCGCGAAAGTGACCTTCTTTCCCGAGTGCTGACGCACATTCGCGCGGGAAAATGTGTTCATTTTTCCGCCGCCCGTTGTCTGTCTCATAACGATAAACGTGAAGATGATCATCACGCCGACCAGCAGCAGATACGGCAGAATAGTCGTGAGAAACGTGTTGTCCGAGATCGGGATATAGTTCTCCACAAGCGGAGCGTTCGGATATGCCTTGTTGTAGCGTACCCGGTAATTTACCTGTTGCCCGTCCTCGTCATATAAGCTGTTGATGTCGTTCAGAAATACGTTGACATTCGGCACGGAATAGGTCTTCATTTTACTCTGATCCTGCTCTGTGCCTCTAAGATAGTATTTCAGGGAACCGCTGCCCAGATCCAGCTCGAACGCGGAGACGTTCAGATTATCGAACTCGGAAATAACATCGGAGTAGCTCGGAGTATCCTTTCCCGCGCGTCCTCCCGCCAGATTGAGCATATATACCAATCCGAAGATCAGCAAAATCGCAATCAGAAAATAAATTATAACGCCTTGTAGCTTGTTCTTCTTCATTTAAACCGCCTTTCTGCTTCGGACAGATCCGAAGATTTTATTTCAAAATGCCCGCTGTCGTGACCAGCTTTTGTGATCGTAGACGAGCATTGGATCAGCCTTTATATATTCCTATGTACGGAAGATTTCTGTACTTCTGATCGCAGTCCAGACCATATCCGACCACAAACAGATCCTCGATCTCAAATCCGGTATAATCCGCCGAGAATCCCTCAACCACGCGCCTTGAAGGCTTGTCAAGGAAACACGCGACCTTAACCGAACGCGGCTCCAGACTCAGCAAATGCTTTTTAAGCACCGAGAGCGTACGCGCAGTGTCGACTATATCCTCCACGAGCACCACATCGCGCCCCGAGATATCCGGTACGGCGCTCACGTCGAGCGTCACCTCGCCCGTCGAATTCGTCCCCGCGTAGCTTGAAGCCCGCAGAAAATCGAACTCCAGCGGACATTCCACACGGCGCACAAGATCCGCGAAGAACACCGATGCGCCCTTGAGAACGCACAAAAACAGCGGGTTTTTCCCCGAATAATCGCGGGTAAGCTCTGCACCGAGAGCGCTTACACGCTCACCGATCTGCTCCTCCGAAAACAGTATTTTTTCGACTTCGGTCGGAATATACATAGCTCTGCCCCCATTCAGTCTCCATACGAATTTCATTATATCATATAATTCTTAAAAATGCAATTGATTTTCGTGAATATTTTGTGAAAAATTTATTTATCGCCGCTTTTTGGGCTTTTTTTCTCATTATATCCGCCGAAATTCTGGTGAATTTCCTCGGTAAAGCACACGCCCTTGCGGATTGTGAAAAACCTGTCCTTGCAGGGATTATACCGCGCCGAACGCTTTTCAAGAAGCTCCGCCGCGGTCTGTATACGCAGTGCCGACGGCTCTATGCCGCCGTTCATCAGTATTTTCCGCACGGCACGCGCCTTTATCGGCTCGGGCAGCTTACTGAGCGCAGCAGCGTCCCAGCCGCGTCCCTTTCGGCAGCCGTCAAGCGCTTTATCCGCAAGCTCCTCCAGATACGCGTTGTCGCCGCGCAGATTTCGGGTCATTCTCCCGATCACATCCGCAAGCGCGGGGTTTATTTTCTCAAGCTCGGGAACGACGTTCATACGGATCCGATTCCGCGAATATTCCACCGAGAAATTGCTGCGGTCGGTGATATGCTCCTGTCCCAGCGCGTCAAGGAAGCTCTCCACATCCGCGCGCGTACAGCCGATAAGCGGACGCACAGCGACAAGCCCCTCAGATCGCCGCACAGGCGGTATTCCGCACAGACCACTCGCCCCCGTGCCGCGCGTCAGATTGAACATCACGGTCTCAACATTGTCCGAGGCAGTATGCGCGGTCGCCAGCACCGCGGGAGCTTCCGCGCTGCTCATAACCTCGCGGAAAAAGCCGTATCTCAGCCGCCTTGCCGTTTCCTCAAGGCTCTCGTGCTTTCCGCGAAGGGCATTGACGTCGATCCTCGCCGTATCAAGCGGGATCCCGAGCCTTCCGCACAGCTCTGCGCAGAACCGCTCGTCCGCGTCGCTCTCTTCACCGCGCAGACAGTGATTTAGATGACACGCGCGGACGGAAAAACCAAGCTCCTCCCGCAGCAGTATCATCGCTCTCAGCAGCGCAACGCTGTCCGCGCCGCCCGAAAGCGCAACGGTAACAGTCCTGACGTTTTCCGTCATGCCATGCTCAGAAACCGCCGCCCTTACCTTATCAAGAAATAACGAGCTTTTCATATCCATATTGTCCCGTGTCAGCCGCCGTTCTGAACCTTATAGTCGATATTGTAAAACCGCGTATACTCGCCGTGCCAGCCCATATAGATCGTTCCTGTCTCGCCGTGACGGTTCTTCGCCACGATACACTCGCACACGTTCTGATTCGGATCGGTCTTATCGTAATAAGAATTCCTGTACAGGAACAACACGATATCCGCGTCCTGCTCAATAGAACCCGAGTCACGCAGATCGGACAGCAGCGGCCGCTTGTCGGGACGCTGCTCGGGGCCTCTCGCAAGCTGCGACAGCACGATAACAGGCACGTTCAGCTCCTTTGCCATGATCTTAAGATTTCTGGTGATCTCCGAGATCTCCAGCACGCGGTTGCCGTTGTAGTTGTTGGTGGAATTCATAAGCTGGAGGTAGTCGATTATTACCACTCCGAGATTGTTCATTCTCCTGAGCTTTGACTTCATATTCATAACGTTGCACCCGGGGGTGTCGTCAATATAGATCTCCAGCTTCTGGAGAATATCCGCGCCCTTCATAAAGCCGCCGAACTGCTCTGAATCTATTCGTCCCGTCTTCATGACCTCAGACGAGATCTTAGCCTCGCTGCACAGCATTCGCGAAACGATCTGTTCCTTGGACATTTCCAGACTGAACACGCATATCTGCTTGTCAAGCAGCCTTTGTGACACGTTCACCGCGATATTCATGGCAAACGAGGTCTTTCCCATACCGGGTCTCGCGGCTATTATAATAAGATCGGACTTATTCAGCCCGTATATGCGCTTGTCCAGCTCAGTAAATCCCGTCGACGCTCCCGTCATAACAGGCTTTCCGCCGTTTGCCGCTGATTCGCGCACAAGATCGTTCAGCGCCCTCACACGGTCGTATATGATACCGCTGATATGCGTCAGCGTCTTGTTTTCAACGCCCGCGCCGATATCATATATTTTCTGCTCCGCAAAATCCACAATATTATTTGCAGGTTCCGCGCTGTTATTAGCCACGTCAATAATTTCCTTTGACGCGAGTATAAGACTGCGCAGCATATACTTCTCGGTAATGATCCCCGCGTATTTGACAGCGGTTGAAACGCTCGGCACCCTGTCAATAAGATCGGCAAGATACTTTCTCGCTTCGGCGGTCGTATCAAATATGCCGTGACGCGAGCAAGCGTCAGTCATCGTCACGATATCGACCTGATTATTAGCCATATACATCGAGACCATGACCTCAAAGATACGGCGGTTCACATCAACAAAGAAATGCTCCGCGTGAAGCGACGACGCGATAAGGTCGCCCAGCACGCTGCTGTCGAGCAGCGCAGCGCCGAGAGCCGAGTTCTCCGCGTCGAGACTGAACGGCAGATTTATCCCCGAAAGATCATATTCAGCCATTATGCGTCTTCCTTAACGGAAACGGTGAATTTAGCCTTGACTCCCGCGTACAGACGCGCCTCGGCGGAATAATCACCGAATCCCTCGATCTTCATAGCGATATTGATCTTTTTCTTGTCAACGTCCAGCCCCAGCGACTGCTTTATAGCGGCGGAGACCTCCTTTGAAGTCACCGTGCCGAACAGCCTGTTGTTCTGTCCCGCCTTCGCCTTTACAACAACGGACTGCCCCTCCAGCTTACACCCCACATCCCTGGCCTTCGCGCTCTCGACGTC
>JAIEDJ010000234.1 GCA_029068025.1 Oscillospiraceae bacterium
TGGATCTCTGGATAGGGCTTTATGATCTTGATAGCTATAAATTCATCACTCTTCCGGGACTCGCGGAGAACGCCTTCTGCGACTGGGACAGTGATCATATCGTTTACAAAAAATACGATTCCGATTTTACGGTCTCCGCTGAGGAAGAAAGCGTCAGGCTGTATCTTTACGATATAAACGCCGAAAAGGAAAAGCTGATCTATACGTATTCCTTTGACAGAAATACTGAATTTTACGGTGGTCACTGGCAAAACAACATAGTATTATCCGAGGGCAAGATCTATTTTGACGATTATGTCGGATCGGGAGACAATATGCGCTCGTTCCTTTATATGTATGACATCGCTTCGGATAAGGTTGAAAAGCTCGCCGATGACGCGGTAAATCCCCATCTTTTCAAAAACGATATCCTGTACTTCAAACAGAACGAAGACGGCAAATTCAAAACGCTGGTCACGCTCGGCGGCGATTATGAGATCACCGCGGCGGACGATCTCGTCGAGATCGTAACATTCGACGACAGAATATTTATTATGGATGCTTTCAGTGATGACGAGGCAAGAATAACTGTTTGGGGAATAAAGGATCTTGTTTCGGACAAGCGTATTCTTCAAACGGAGAAAACGATCACATCTCTCCAGGGCAGCGGCTCGTTCCTTGTGTATCAGGACTTTTCAGCCAAATACCCGCCGTTGGTGTATGATGTGGCGAATGAGCGCTTCATTGTTTTTGACGAGCTTATCGGGAATGATGTGGGCTGGTATATCTGCGGCGAGGTCGGACTTGCCCGCGCGTCGTCGGGCGGGCAAGCGGAAACATATTTGTTTACGCTCAAATAAAAGCCCGTGCGGCGAACCAAACAGCCCTTGCGATTTGTGTAAGAGCCTGTTTAGTATCTCGAAGTGCGCAGATCGCGCAGCAGATTTTTCGGCAGACGACGGCAATTTTTCGCAGCGTTTTGCCGAAGGCATAATGCGTGTACTTTATGTACTTCAAGAAAAATTGCCTAAGTATGACGGAAAATATGCAAGCGAGATACGTGCTGAGAGATACTAAACAGGCTCTAAGGGCTGTTTTGTTCGCATGGATGTTTTTTAACAAACAGAAGATATTTTTGCAGGAAATGCGGATTACGCTTAAAAAATCAGCATCGTTTTCATCTGTCAAGCTTAAACTTTTCAATAAGCTCTTTAAGGATCCCCGCCTGTTCGGAGAGCTCCTCCGATGCCGAAGCACTTTCCTGCGCAGTTGAGGAGTTCGCCTGCACGACATTGGAGATACGGGATATTCCCTCGTTGATCTTAAGAACCATTTCCTCCTGCTTGCTTCCGGAAGCGGAAATATCGCCTACGATCTTCTTGACCTCAAGAGTATATTCGTCAAGAGACTTCATAGACTGTGCCGTCTGTGAGGTTATGTCCGCGCCGTTGTTTACCGCCGCTATTGAGCTTTCGATAAGCTGGGTGGTATCGTTTACCGCGTCCGCGGACTTGGAAGCGAGATTGCGTACCTCGTCCGCGACAACCGCGAAGCCCTTGCCCGCCGCTCCCGCTCTTGCCGCCTCAATAGCCGCGTTCAGCGCGAGAATATTTGTCTGGAAGGCGATATCCTCAATGGTCTTGACGATGTTCTTGATCTTGTCCGAGGCGTTGTTGATGTCCTGCATTGCTTTTGTAAGCTCGTCCATCTTTTCGTCGACCTCGACGACTGCTGCGGAGGTCTTTTCCATAAAGGAATTGGCGTTGGAGCAGTTCTCGGAATTTTCACGGATCTGCTTCTCGATAGCTTCAAGATTTTCCGCAAGCGCGCTTACGGAGTCGTTCTGCTCCCCGGTGCCGTGTGAGAGCGTCTTTGCGACGGACGCCACCTGCTCCGAACCCGAGTGTACCTGATCTGAAGCGGAGTAGATATTCGACAGCACGTTGGACATCTGATCCTTGATCAAGCTGAGATCGTCCGATATTACGGAAAAGGCGCCTATGTAATACTGTTTGTTCTTTTGGGTATCGACGGTGAGATTGCCCTCAGCAAATTCCCCGAGAACGCGCCCGATATCCTCCGAGACGTCTTTGATCGACAGTCGCAGCTTTCTGACCGCCGCCGCGATATTGCCGATCTCGTCGTTTCTGTGAATAGTTTTTTCAACATCTGCGATAGGTTCATTAAAGCGAAGCTCACCGAGAGTCACTACAGCCTTTTCAACATACTTCAGCGGATTGATCATTCGGCTTATTACAATATAGACGATCACGGTCAGGATCACAACACTCAGAACAAAGATCACCGCCATTGTGACAATAAGCTTTGTCACAGTCGCGAGAACTTCCGATGAGTTGTCGGAGATAACAAAGACCCAGTTTCGGTCGCTCATTCCGTTAAACGCTGCGATCATCGGCTTGCCGTTCCCGTCCTTGTAGTTCAAAAAGCCGGAGCTTTCTCCGCTTCCGCTTTTGATCTGAGAAATAATATTCGTCATAAAGCTTTCGTCGGCGACGGTCGTGATCTTATCCTTGTCGGGGTGGAAAATATATTCTCCGGTGTCAACGTTTACAAGATAATACTCCGCCTCGGGCATACCGTCAAGCGGAAGCTCGTTAAGCTTATTTACAAGACCGCCTGTGTAAATGCCTATTCCGCCCAGACCGACTGCTTCTCCGCTGCTGTTGAGAACAGCCTTGTACATTGAAATTATCTGTTCGCCGCTGGCTGGCGAGAAAATGATCCCCGCGTTGTACACTCCGTCAGCCGCGGTCATAGCGTCGTGAAGCTGCTTTCTGCTTGATTCGTCGGGACGTGTGACCATTCCCGCTACGTTGGGATTGGTGTGTACCAGCACCTTTGTGTCCCAGCTGCTGGCGTATATTCCTTCAAGGTTCCCGAGATCATTGCCGAACGCCTCGGTATACTTCTGAGCCTTTTCTATGTAATCGGAGTTGGAAGGATCGCTGAGCAGATCGCTTATCTGGCTTGCCCGAAGATACGCGGTCAGGGAATCCTCGGTCGTCTTGATATAGTTCTCGATGATCTCCGAACGATCCACAGCGGCAGTCCGCAGATTATTTACCGCGGCATCCTTTGCAGAACCGGATACGGAAAAGCTGATAAATAAAAACAACGCCAGAAAGGCTGCCAGTTGTACGGCAAACACAGTTACGGATATTCTGAAGCCCAGCTTGCACAGCTTATTATTCTGTTTCATTTTTTCTCCTGTTCTTGATCGTGTCCGATCAATATGCCGTCTTGTACATACCCCGACGGAGATATCCACGCAGATACGGCGCTGTCAACCCATTACAATACTTTTCCTTCTTTTACGAAAAAAGCGGGATCTTATACAGACCCCGCTTAAAATATCCGGCGCCGATACGACGCTGGCGGAGGACAAGGGATTTGAACCCTCGCGCCGGTTTCCCGACCTACTCCCTTAGCAGGGGAGCCTCTTAACCACTTGAGTAATCCTCCAAATGCTTAATTCTCATATATAAAGCTGCCCGAACTCAGGCACAAAGCGCAACGTCTTCACTCGGACATCAATCATAGTATATATTATATCATATTGGAACACGTTTGTCAAGCATTTTTTTATTTTTTTTCAAAAAAGCCGCAAAAGAGCTTGTTTTTATGGGGAAAACCGCGCAGGCACTTGACAAATCCGCAAAATAATACTATAATTATGTTGTATATTTAAAAAGCAAATATAGGCGCTTATAACTTTCAGCATAAGTATTTACGGCAAGATCAACATTATAAATACGCAGACAATTTGCGAAAGCAAGCGGCGCGGCATGACGCATTATGCGCTGTGCGCAAAACGCCGGCGCGGAGCACAGCGTGCCGTGCCGCTTGGCGAGGCGAGCTTTGCCCGCCGGCTGGGGGCAGCTTCTGCTTTCGCAAATTGTAAATTCAAATAAGGAGATGATAATAATGCCAATCAAGATACCGGACGGGCTTCCCGCGCAGAGCATTCTCGAAGATGAACATATCTTCGTTATGACGGAGTTCCGCGCGCTTCATCAGGACATTCGTCCGCTTAAGATCGGGCTGCTGAATCTTATGCCGACAAAGATAGCCACCGAAACGCAGATCCTGCGCAGCCTGTCGAATACTCCGCTCCAGATCGAGGTCGAATTTATCGGAACGGGCACATACACGGGAAAGAATACCCCGCAGGAGCACCTTATCGAGTTCTACAAGACCTTTGACGATATCAAGGATAAATATTATGACGGCTTTATAATAACGGGCGCGCCCGTTGAACAGATGGAGTTTGAGGAAGTGAACTATTGGGAGGAGCTTTGCCGCATTATGGAGTGGACGAAAACACACGTTCACTCAACGCTCCATATCTGCTGGGGCGCACAGGCGGCGCTGTATTACCACTACAGAGTTCCCAAGCACGCGCTGTCCGAGAAGATGTCGGGAGTGTTCCGCCACAGGCTGCTCACCCCGAAATCGCGGCTGTTCCACGGCTTTGACAGTGAGTTTTGCGCTCCTCATTCGCGCCATACCGAAACACGCGCCGAGGATATTCAAAAAGTTTCCGAGCTGCGGCTGATGGCCGTCTCGGACGAAGCGGGCGTATACGCCGTCGGAAACGGCAGCGGCAGTCAGTTCTTTATTACGGGTCACTCCGAATATGACGCGGAAACGCTCGACACGGAATACCGCCGCGACCTCGCAAAGGGAATG
>JAIEDJ010000235.1 GCA_029068025.1 Oscillospiraceae bacterium
TCAAAAATATAGGGAACTGTGCGGAAATATGCGCACTTATTGCAATAATCTACAGTGGGATTGGTATAAGCAGCACCGGATATTGCAGGTCAGTTTTCCGCGCCCGCCATCAAAAGCTGCTCTACGATCTCGGTAAAGCCCGCTTCGGAAGCGTAATAAAGAGCGCTGTGCGCCTCGTTGTTCACGGCGTTTACGTCCGCGCCCTTCTCGATCAGGAGCTCGGTGAACTCGTTCTTTCCGCTTCTCGCGGCGAGGATCAGCGGCGTGTCTCCGAGCGCTGTCTTTGCGTTGATGTTGGCGTTCGCCGCGATAAGCGCTCTGCCGATAAACAGCTCGCCGTCGGCGGCGGTGATGTGCAGCGGCGTGATTCCGTTGATATCGGAAAGCTCGGTCTGTGCACCCGCTTCAAGAAGCCGCTCGGCAATGACAAGATTTCCCTGCTGTACCGCAAGCACAAGCGGAGAATCTCCGTTGTCATTGAGCTTGTTTACGTCCGCGCCCTTTTCGATAAGCGCCTTGACGACCTCCAGCTGACCGTTCCGGCAGGCGTGATGAAGAGTGGTATTTCCGTAAATATCGGTGTTCTTGCCGCCGTCGGAAAGCGCCTTGACGAGATCGCGAAGTCCCGCTTGAGTTGCGTAGTCCTCGGCGGTGTTGTTGTTATTGTCCTTGAGGGAAGTATCAACGTCTGCGAATTTCTCAATGAACTTGAGCGCCGCGTCGGTCTTTCCGCGCTGTGCCATCAGCATAAGCGGCGTTACGCCCTCTTTATCGGTGGAGTTTACATCGGCTCCCGCGTTCACCAGCATTGATATGATCTCATAATTGCCTGTCTCCGCGGCGAAATGGATCGGAGCGCGGCTTCTCTGATTGTCAAGACAAGCGTCCGCGCCGCTTTCAAGAAGCATTTTCACTATATCGCGGGAATTCTTCATGCAGGCGTAGATAAGCGGCGTGTTTCCCGACTCATCGCGCTTGTTGATGTTTATGTCTCCGCGTTTCAGAAAGGTCTGCACCACGCCTTTCTGGTTATTCTTGCAAGCCTGCATAAGCATATTGTCGAGCTGCATATTTTTTCTCCTTTAAATTTCAATATTATATTGCGATAAAAACCGCTTTATCATAGACGCTTCGCCGTCTCGCCCCAATGCCTTGAGGCAGAACGCGGTCAGCCATTTTGTGCGAACAAGTACATATCTCGCGTATATCGTGACGGATCCCGGATCAAGCGGCCTCACAGCAAGGCTTTGCTCGTAATTTGAAAGCTCGATCGCTTTATTAAACAGCTTTCTTTCCGAAATGTCGATCTCGGGAGGATTTCCCGAAAGCTGTTCGGCGTGTTTCAATTCGGATAAAGCCGCTTCGTATTCCTCTAAAAGAAACAAGCAAAGCCCTTTATTGAACGCGGTCGCCGGGTTTTCGATGCTGCAGGTCTTGTCTTTGTCAATAGAACAGTTTATCAGATATGCGCCGGGCAGATCGCCTGTGGAGAGTGCGCGGTAGAGCTGCATATCAGCGTTTAACTTGGCGATCATATCATCATCTCCAAAGCGTCCTGAAATCCTCTCGCGGCGCACAGGTCGGCGGCGGATTCTCCGGCGTTATTTTTGATATTGAAGTCCGCGCCCGCTCTTAAGAGCATGCGGACCTTTTTTTCGGATTCCCACTTGCAGGCGAGTATCAGCGGAGTGTTTCCGTTGTTGTCACGAGCGTTCGGATCAGCCTTAGCCTTGATCAGAGCCTTTACGCATGCCTCGGGACCTCTTACCGCGAGGTGGAGCGCTGTTGTGCCGTCGTTTGCCGCGGCGTTTACGTTCACGCCGTTTTCGATAAGCGCTTCCGCTATCGGAACATTGGTATAAGCGTCAGTGCGGTTGTGACCGAACTGTGTGGTGCACATCGCTTCCATAAGCACGGTATAGCCGCGCTTGTCCTGAACCTCAAGACTGTCCTTCAGCAGCGGGATAATAGCGCATTTATTATCATAAACAGGGGAATTGAAGTGTCGTTCCTCAAGAAAGCGGAATGGATAATACACCAGCGAGAAGACCGCGGGAACGCCGTCGTCGTCGCATACCGAGGTATCGGCTCCGTTTTCGAGAAGCAGCTTTACGACCTCGGTATTTCCGCAGCGGACAGCGAGAGCAAGCGGAGTAAGCCCGTTTGTCTTGATCCAGTAGCTGTTGTTTCCAATGGGTCCGGAACTTTGCGCGTTCGCGTCGGAGCCTTTGGCAATAAGCGCCTTGGCAAGCTCGATCTTATTGTTGATCGCCGCATACATAAGCGGAGTAAGTCCGAACATATTTGACCGGTCGAGCTGCGCGAGGTCGTAGTTCTCAACGATAAAAAGCGCAAGTCTTTCGTCGCGTTCAACGCAGCGCAGCAGGATATTGTCTCCATTGGAGCTTTCGGAATACATATCAGTGCCGAATCGTTCAAGTTCCTTGAAAACTTCGGGTTCTATGTAGTGAGCGGCGCATTTCAGCACGAGACAGTCCTTTTTCAGCAATTTGAAATTAACATCAAATCCCTTTGAAATGATGTATTCAAGAAACTGTATGCCGTCCTTTTCTCTGAGCGCGTCAGCGGCAAGTCCGATCAGCTTTTCAACGTCGTCCTCGTCGTCAAAGTCGATATCGCCAAGATGAGCTTCCACAGCGTCGCAGGCATCCTTGACCGTGCCGCGCCAGAAACAGTTTTTGATCTCGTTTTCAATTTGGTAGTCCATAGAGCATCCACCTTTCTTTTGTACATTATGTACAAATTATAGCATATTTTTATAATAAAGTCAATGAGGTATCAAAAAATTAAGATCAGCGCTCCGGCTTTGGAAAAAAATCCGAGGCGGTATTCCGCCTCGGAGCCATACTGTAGAAAAAGTTTTTTCGGGATTCCAAAGGGCAGCGTTTTGCGCGCAGCCTATAGCAATACGAAACATCGTTTTTTACTATCAGTTGAATAGCAGCAGTATGTGTGATCAATTGTGTCCGGAACGTCCGGTATAGTTTCATCGCGTCTATACGCCTCGCTTCCAAGATCAGCATTTTCAATTAAGCTGCACAGCTTGTGCAACAAAAACTCCCATCATTTTCTCCTGCGTTTGATAAGGCAGATCAAAAGCACGATCACACCCACGGCAAGAACGCCGCCGATCAAAAGCAGCGACATCATTCCGTTTGAAGGGGCGCTGTCTGATGTACCGGACGTAACGCCATGGCTGCCGGAAGTATTTTCGTCACGAATCTCACTGCTTGATGAGGTGACGGAAGAGCTGCTGCCTGACGCGGTTCCGGAAGAGCTGTTCTCGGTTGAAGATCCCGACGAACTGCTGTCCGAAGAGGTCTCGGAAGAGCTGTCCTCCGATGAAGATCCGGATGAACTGCTGTCCGGCGAGGATCCGCTGTTATCCGATGAACTGTTTATATCACCTGATGTATCCTGCGGCTCATACCGAAGAGTTCTGGATTCTGTCGTGCTGCATACGGAGCATATTCTTGTTTCCAGACCGTCGCTGTCTGCCGTCGGAACTTTCGCAGTCTTCCAATCGCCAAAAGAATGCTGACCTGTTTTCGGAATTGTCTGAGTATCCGTATCCCCGCAAACCGTGCATGTTTTAATGATCTTTCCGTCTGTACCGCAGGTCGCGGCGGTGGCAGAGGTTTTGTAGGAATGTTGATTTGTTTTGGGGATTATTTGTGTATCGGTATCCCCGCAAACCGTACAGGTATTAACGATCTTCCCGTCTGTACCGCAGGCCGCGGCAGTGGTCGAGGTCTTGTAGGAGTGCTTATAGGAAACGGATTTTGTCAGAGAGCTTCCGCCGGGAAGCTTCGCCGTGATGACGGCCGAGCCGCATGATTTGACTGTCAGCTTGCCGTCCGAAACAGATACGATATCGTTATTTGATGAACTCCACCGGACATTTTTAGCCGAATCCCCAATCAAAGTGAGATCTTTTGTTTTCAATATATTCGACCAGGAATCCGTAAAGGTCACCTCGGCACTGACATAAAGGGTATCCGTACCGCTTATATTGTAGGCTATGTACTCGTTTCTCACCTCAAGGGTCTGAATGATGCTTCCCGTAGCACTTCCGCGGGAGGTATCGGGATTATTAAGACTGCCGCAAAACTCGCCCACAGTTGTGTTGTAATACTTTGCGGACTTTGAGCAGAATGTTCCCAGTCCCACATAAAGGTGCTTCGGATCGATCATCTGGGTATAATGTCCGGTAACTGCACCGGGAGTTTTATTTACCCAGTCTTTTTTCTCGTCATACCACTGATTGATACCCTGGGTCATAGTCTCCCCCCGGTTCCACGCGATCACCTCGCCATAACTTCTGATCCCACCGGGAGATTTCAGATCCCATATACTTTCTCCGTTTAACCGCTTATGAGCCATTGTTATGCTGGCCTCTGCCGCGCGAATTCTCGCAACATATTCCAGACCCGCCGACCACTTGATGGGAACATAATCACCGGGCGTCAGCGGCACTCCCGTGTTGGGATCTATAACGCCCTCATTACAGGCCTCAAGCCGGATCTTGTTGATCAAGTCAATAGCTTCTTGAATTTGTGTTATGTATTTTCCCTCAATACCCAAAAATACACATCCCGACTTCGGCGAAGAAGAATCGGTAGGCAGAACCGCAGCAGCGGCGCTTACCTGAAAAAACGATG
>JAIEDJ010000236.1:0-1707 GCA_029068025.1 Oscillospiraceae bacterium
CTCCTGGAGCGTTTGCAGGGCGGAGAGCCTATCTTCACCGACCATGAGAGCGATATTCAATTCCAGGAGGAATATGAAGCGCAGCTCAGGGAGGAGAGCTTCTATAAGCTCAAGGAAGGGCTTAAGAAGACGAAGGACGGCTTTGTTTCCAAGCTCGAGCAGCTGATAAACTCGTTTACAAAGATAGACGAGGACTTCTTTGACGAGCTGGAGGAAACGCTTATTCTGTCGGATATCGGCGCGGAGACCAGCGCGGATATCTGCGATAAGTTACGTGCCGAGGTCAAGCGCACGGGAACCACCGAGCCTGCCGAGGTAAAGAATATGCTCAAGGGCATTATATCGGAAATGCTTACCGGAGGAAACGAGCTTGTACTAGAATCGAAGCCGTCCGTTATTATGGTTATCGGCGTGAACGGCGCAGGCAAGACCACTACCATCGGAAAGATGGCGGCGAATTTCAACAATTCCGGTAAAAAGGTCGTCGTGGCGGCGGCGGATACGTTCCGCGCGGCGGCGATAGATCAGCTCAACGTCTGGACGGACAGAGCGGGCGTGGATATCGTCAAGCACTCCGAGGGCAGTGATCCCGCGGCTGTGGTGTTTGACGCTATCTCGGCGGCAAAGGCGCGCGGCGCGGACATCGTTCTGTGCGATACCGCGGGGCGGCTTCACAACAAGAAAAATCTTATGGAGGAGCTTAAGAAAATAGCGCGTGTCGTCACGAGAGAAGTCCCCGACGCAAGCGTGGAAACGCTGCTGGTTCTGGACGCGACCACAGGACAGAACGCCGTTAATCAGGCGCGGCTGTTCAACGAATCCGCCGATATCACGGGGATAGTGCTCACAAAGCTGGACGGTACGGCAAAGGGCGGTATCATAATACCGATTAAGAACGAGCTTGGGCTTCCCGTGAAGCTGGTCGGCGTCGGAGAGCAGATCGGAGACTTGCAGCCGTTTATTCCCGAGGATTATGTGAACGCGCTGTTTGACTGATACTTATCCCGCTTAGAGTTTTCTATGAAAATACAGGTTACTGTGCGAAACTTGGCGCACTTATCTCAATAATCTAAAGCGGGATTAGTATGGGTTCGCGCGGGATTTGACATTTCGGAAAGTTTGTGGTATAATTAGTGAAATAGCTTTAGCAAATAGCTCAGCTTGTCTCCCCCTCTCTCGGGGAGGGGGAGAGAAATTGCGGGGCTCCGCCGAAGGGCTAGCATTATGCACGCATTATGCGCTGCGCGCAAAACGCTCGCAAAACGCTGCCCTTTGGAATCCTTTTCTACAGCTTGATGTATTAGCAAATTGCTGCCGGGGCAAGAGCAACGAATTAATGGCGCAGTCAAGGATCTATCGCTAAGATCAACTGTAGATCAGTCAGTGAATTTCAAAAAGTGTCAAAATTTTTCTCAAGAAAAATTTTGACCGGTTCGGACTTGACGGCTAAACGCAACGGAGCGCAAAAGCAACACCGCACAAGAGCGTAGGCGGGGAAAGTGCTAATTAACCTGCTCAACCTTTATGTGGTTTGTGGTGCGGTGTTGCTTTAGGCGCGAAGTGAAGTGTGCCGCCAAGTTCGAATTTTGAAATTTTTTCAAATAAGGAGGAAATATGAAGAACGTTCAACAAGATTCGGCAACTGTCCGAAAACGGATCGTAATCGCTTCGGACAACGCGGGTAAAATTCGCGAGTTTCACGCACTG
>JAIEDJ010000236.1:1717-5920 GCA_029068025.1 Oscillospiraceae bacterium
TGTAGCGTATGGGTTCGATGTTATGTCTATGCGCGAGGCGGGGTTCTCGGGGGAGATCGTCGAGTACTGATATACCTTTGCGGAGAACGCCCATATCAAGGCGCGCGCCGTGTTTGAGGCAACGGGACTTCCGACTATCGCGGACGACAGCGGTCTGGTGATCGATTTCCTGAATGGCGCTCCGGGCGTTTACTCGGCGCGTTACGCGGGGGAGGGCGCTTCGGACGAGGAACGCTGTGCGAAGGTGCTGGATGAGATGCTCGGCGTGGAGCGTGAGCTTCGTGACGCGCGGTTTGTGTGCACGATCTATTTCATTTACGCGGAGGACGAGGAGTATTCCGTGCGCGGCGAGGTGTGCGGATACATAGGCGACGAGCCCGTCGGGGAGAACGGCTTCGGTTACGATCCGATCTTTATGCTGAACGACGACGAGAGCATGGCGATGATCGATGATGAGGAGAAAAACAGGATCTCTCACCGCGCGATGGCCTTTAAAAAGCTCTCGGAGATTTTGAAGGAGAAATTTTCTTAGATGATAAACAGTAAACAGAGGGCGCAGCTTCGTTCTATCGGTGAGAGCTACGATCCGATATTCTTTATCGGGAAGCTGGGCATTACCGATGAGATAATCAATCAGCTTGAAAACGCGATAAACGCTCGGGAGCTGATAAAGCTCGGCGTTCAGGAGGCGTGCGAATATACCGCGCGGGAGGCTGCCGATATCATCGCGCCCAAGCTCGGTGCGGACGTTGTCGCGGTCATCGGGCGGAAGTTCGTGCTGTGGCGCAGAAGCAAGGATCCGAAGAAGCGGGTGATCGAGCTTGGCTGATGTTATCAAGACGGGAATATTCGGCGGAGCGTTCAATCCCGTGCACAACGGTCATGTGAATCTGGCGCGGGAGGCGGCTGCTCAGTTGAAATTAAGGCGGCTGATCATCGTTCCGACGTTTGAGTCGCCGCATAAAAATACCAAACTCGCGCCGTTTGACGACCGTGCGGAGATGTGCAGGCTGGCGTTCTCCGATATTGCCGAGGGTCTGACGGTGAAGTGTGAAGTGGAGGTCTCGGATATCGAACGCCGCATGGGCGGAGTGAGCTATACGATCAACACGCTGCGCGAATTCAAGCGCGAATATCCGAAGGAGCAGTTTTATCTGCTGATCGGCGGAGATATGCTGTTCTCGTTCCAAAAGTGGTTCAAGTATGAATCTATTCTGAATGAGTGCAAGGTTTGCGCTCTGGCTCGCGGCGGCGACAGTCTGGCGGAGATGATGGAGTTCGCGAACGAGATGGGACGAGTGAAGGTTCTGCCTGCCGATATCGTCGACATAAGCTCCACGGAGATCCGCGGAAGGATCGCCCAGTCTGAGGACATATCGGGGCTGGTTCCCGGAAAGGTCGCCGAATATATCTCGGAGCACGGGCTTTACCGTTCATAAAGAAAAGTGGGGAAATTTTGTGAGCAAGTACGTTGACTATGATAAATATGAGGAACTGCTCAAGAAGCGTTTGTCCAAAAAGCGCTTTCAGCACAGTATGAACGTTGCCGAGGAGAGCTTCAGGCTCGCAGAGAAGTACGGCGCGGACAAGCAGCGCTGTTATCTCGCGGGAATGCTTCACGATATCATGAAGGAGGAGCTGCCCGAAAAGCTCAAGCAGTATGTGATGGACAGCGGACTTTCTCCCGATCCCGCCGAGATCGCCGCGAAGAGCCTGTGGCACGGGATCGCGGGCGGCTATTATATCCGCGAGGAGCTTGGTATCGACGACGAGGAGATCATCTCGGCTGTGCGGTATCATACCGTCGGGTGCGCGAGAATGACCGTTATGGAGAAGATCGTGTTTCTGGCGGATATGATCTCGGAGGACAGGCACTACAAGGATATCGACAAAATGCGCAAATACTGCTATGAGGATCTGGACGTTGCCATGTCGGTGGCGCTGATTTATCTTCTGAACAGCGTATGCGGACGGTGCGGAGCAGTTCCGGCGTCCACATTCGAGGCATATAATTACTATCTTAAATTCAACAAGAATAAGGAGAAGCTATGACTGACAGAGAAGAACTTGAGATCGCCGTTAAGGCGCTGGATTCCAAGAAGGCTGTAAAGATCACGGCGCTTAAGGTGAAGGATCTGACTATACTCGCGAACTATTTCGTGATCGCGTCCGCGTCCAGCACCACGCAGGTCAAGGCGCTGGCGGATATCGTCGAGTATCAGCTTGAGCAGGCGGGGGTCAGACCCAAGAGCGTCGAGGGCGTTCAGAGCCGCAACTGGATAGTGCTGGATTACATTGATATAATCGTGCACGTTTTTCTTGAGGAAACACGCGAGTTTTATCAGCTTGAGCACCTCTGGGCAGACGGTGAGCCGGTCGATATTTCGCAGTTCATTACGACCGAAAATTAAGATTTTGTTCGAAAACCCGTTTGCCGTTGTATTGCATAAAAACACGGCTGCGGGTTTGTGCAGTTGTACGAAATTTGGAAAAGTACTTGACTTATTGTCAGTACAATGTTATAATAATCGTCAGTACAGAAAGTTGGTGAATAATGTCTCCCAGAACGGGCAGACCACCAAAGGAAAACCCTAAAGATACACGTATACAGATCCGGCTTGATAAAGAAACTCTTGATAAGTTGGACGAGTGTGCCGAACGTGAGCAAACATCACGCAGTGAAATTATACGTCGGGGTATTGATTTGGTGTGTGCTAAACAAAAAAATAAACGGTAGCTGTTTTCCCATACCACCGAGTAAACAGCTACCGCAAACCGACAGATCGCTCTGTCAAGTCTATTGTACCATAGACAGGGCTTTTTTGTCAAGTACTTTTTGAAAGGAAGTTTTGACAATGAGCATTATTGAAAAGATCTTTTGGGACTACCAGGAGGGCAGATTCCGCGTAGAACCGGATCACAACAAGGATCGTGAGAGAAGCGTGAGAATGCGCGAGTTTGAGAAGAGCTTTGCTATGTCCGCGGAACAGGCGGAGAAGTTCGAGCAGTTTTTGTATGAAACGGTCTGCGATTATCAGCAGTCGGCTTTTTCCGACGGATTCAGAACGGCTTTTGATTTAATGACAGAAGTTGTCGGGTGTTGAGCCGGGATTTCAAAGGACTTTTGGGGGGTCAGACTGTAGAAAAAGTTATTTTAGCCAAGAGCAGCGTGCCAAACTTTGGCACAAGCGCCCAAGCCAAGATCAACAATTTAAACGCGCAGGAGAAATTTCAAAAAGCAATTCCCGGCGCACGCCGCGCTAAGCGCGGTGGGTGTCGGGGATTGGCTAGGCGGGCTTTGCCCGCCGGTTTTGAAATTTCTTTTAAATCAACAGCCACTCGTCAACATTATAAAACTAGCCAAGATCAACATTTTGAGTATTTATCTACAGACTGTGTCCCCTTTCAGCGAGAGGGGGCTTTTTTACAAGCCGGAGCTTCGGGATAGTCCGGGGCGTATTGTTATGTATTAAAATCAGCGTTTTCTCTTGACAAAAATGCGGGCAGATGTTATAATAAAAGTACAGAGGTGCGGAAGATGGATATAGTAAAGGCAAAGCTCGATATAATTTTTAAAAAGCTGTTTACGAGCGATAACGAGATACTGAAAGCGTTCGTTGCCGATCTTATTGATATTCCGATAGAGGATATCACTCAGATCACGGTTGATAATCCGAATATCGTTCCTTCGGTTTACGACGGGAAGCAGTCGCAGCTTGATCTGAAAATGAATGTGGACGATAAGATCGTGAATGTTGAGATACAGCTTTGCGATAAGGGAAATTTCAGGGAACGGTCGTTGTATTATTGGTCTAAGATATTCTCGGGAGAACTGAAAAAGGGAGAGGATTATTCCGAACTGAAAAAAACTATATCAATCAATATCCTGAATTTTAATTTGTTTGATTGTGAAGAATTTCATTCAAAATTTTCAATGCTTGAAGAAACACGGCATGAGCTGCTAACCGATAAGTGTTCTGTTTTGTTCTTTGAACTGAAAAAACTGAGCGGCAAGGTCGATAAGAATGACCGCAGAAAGCTGTGGCTGCAGCTTGTTAATGCGGAAACGGAGGAGGAACTGAATATGCTTGATAATACGGGTGTTCCGGAAATAAAAAAGGCAGTGGTAATACTGCATGAGATGAGTGCCGACGAAGAGATGCGTGAAATAGCAAGGCTAAGGGAGAAGGCAGAGCATGATGA
>JAIEDJ010000237.1 GCA_029068025.1 Oscillospiraceae bacterium
ATCGGTGTTGAGCTTGTGGCGGGTAAGATCCACTACGCCGTTTCGGGATCGAAAATTTTCTTCATCGAAAGAAACGTGGACGATTCCGGCAATATAAAGGACAAGGAGATCCCGCTTTATTCGATAGATACCGAAACGGACGAGATCACCGCGGTAAATTTTGAGGTTCCGGAGGAAAAGCCGTATTTCAATACGCTTATGTCATTGTCCAACGGCGATCTGGTATTTGAGTATTGTCCCGGCGGTCAATATGATCCGTTGAATTTTATAAGTTACGTTTTACCGATCGGCAGAGTCAACGAGCTGATCGGCGCCGCCGGATATACGTCACAGCAAATGTAAATCGTTATAAGGGGGGAATACTTTATGAAAAAAGCCAAAGCGATAATTTCAATACTTACAGCGGCGGCGCTTCTTGCTTCTTTGACGGGATGCAGCAGCGGCGCGGAAAAGTCCGATCCTTCAAGCGATTCACATATTTCTTCGCCGGTTTCGGACAGCGTAGACAATTCGGGCGGATCGGGAAGTTCAGACATTCCGAGCAGTTCGGACAACTCGGACAGCGCTCCGGAGCCGCAGAAGCCCGACGGTGAGCCTACTTTCCTTACAGCGCCCGACGGTACGCCGATCTATACTTCTCAGATCACCAAGTATCAGGATCCCGGCAGAAGACCGGACGGCACGCATGAGCAATATCCGCTCGATACCTTTAGCCGGGAAACGTTTTCCGACTTGGCGCGGTGCCCTGAGGTCGTGTGCGAGGGCTTTGCGTATGCTTTTATCCCGCGCTTTAACGTCAACGTTTCGGAAGCGCCCGACAAGTTCACGGAATCCTTTGGAATACAGGAATATTCCGGAGAGGAGCTGCCGCCGAGCAATGAATATTTCAAAATAAACGTCGGTGACAAGTTCGGGGGACTTACCGTAAAGTCCGCCGAGTCGGTGTTCAGTTATATGAACGGCTTCGGTATCGAGAATGCCGAGAGTATTCACGGAATTTATCTCTCCGACGCTGTGATAGAGTATGAGGGAGAGGTCGAGATGACGGGCTGTATTCAGGTAATGAGAACCGAGGGCTATGAAACGGAGGGCAACCTGTGGTTCTATCCCGACGGGGGCTGTGTTTCCAAGATCCCGTCGGCAAGGTACGGCTTTGACGACGGCAACCGCGAGCTTGGGGTATTTCATTACGCAAGCAGCGGTTTCGGCGCGTACGGCGAGCTGAATCAGATCGTCCTCGGGAATATGTACGACTACGGCAATGTCGACTTTGACGGTCTGAAGCCGGGAGATACCTTTGTACGCGTTAAAATAACGATAAAGGATCCCGTGATCTCCGGCGGCGGCAGCTGCCACGGTGAGCCGGCGGCGGTCGAGGTATTGGACAGATAAGAATGCAGCTCAAATTATAAATAATCGGGGAATACGGAGGTTTTGTTATGAAGAGATTCACAGCGGTCATTGCCGTTCTGGCAATGCTTTTGGGGCTGACCGCGTGCGGTGAGAGCAAACGTCCCGAGGATATCAGTGGAGCTTCCGCACCCGATTCGGGATATTCCGACAGCCGCGATAATTCGAGCGGCGCGGGCAGTACCGGTAACCTTCCAGAAAAGCCGAAGCCCGAGGGGGAGCTTACATTTCTTATCGGCTTGGACGGCGAACCTATATATACAAGCGAGATCACAAAGATAACGGCGCGTGATCCCGAGACTTACGAAACGATCGAGGTCGACACGCTTGACCGCAAAACTTTTAAAATGGTTATATGTGAAGGATTTACATACGTGTATATGCCGCGGTTTTCGGCAAACTGCTTTGAAGACCCGGAGCTGTTTGAGGATATTGAGTTTCAGGGCAGGCACTATTATAATTACATCGGCGAGGAGCTTGATGATAATGTTGAGTTTACACGTGTGTATCCCGGAGAAAAGTTCGGAGATCTTACGCTGAAGTCGGCAAAGGTCGTGTATACGAACAATGATGAGTTCGGTGTCGTGGCGGCAAGCGGACATATGGAGTTTGAAGGCGAGATCGAGCTTACGGGTTATGTTTTGGTCACAAAATATGACGAGACCGAGCTTTATCCCGTCAAAGGCGGCGAGATCGAATTTTATCCTGACAACGCTTCCGCTATGAAGCTGCCCGTTGCGGGCTGGGCTCATGACAAAGGCAATATGACTGTTCGTTATGATTCCATTGAAGATGTATGCGGTTGGTACGGCGACGGCGGCTCGATCTATCTCGGAAACTTGTCGGATATTGAATGTGATCTTCAAGAGGGCGACGAGTATGTCAGAGTGAAGGTGAGGATCCGTCATGTTCAGATCGGCATAGGGCGGTCAGCAACGGCGTTGGATATAAAATTAATATAATGTACAGCTTCCGCAATAGCCGGCGCTGTACAGCGCCGGCGTGATAGGCAAACCGCGAAGCGGTTTTCCGGTGCGGAAGCTGTATATTAAAAAATAGGAGAGGCTTATGGTTTTTTCAAGTTTGACATTTTTGTTTGCGTTTTTGGTGATAACGCTCATACTTTACTACATTTCACCTAAAAAGCTGAAGAACGTCATTATCCTTATCAGCGGTCTGGTGTTCTACGCGTGGGGTGAGCCGATCTATGTTCTGGCTATGATACTCAGCACGTTTATCGACTACACCGCCGGGCGGATCATCGCAAAGTATGACGACAAGCCGAAGATAAGGCTGGCGTGTCTGATCGTATCGCTGGTGATGAATATCGGGCTGCTGGGTATCTTCAAATACTCGAACTTCATTGTCGCTTCGGTCAACAGCTGGTTCGGGCTGGAGATACAGAATCCGTTTGTCGGGGCTTACAACAAGCTGCTCGGCGGACTCACGGGAGAGATCAAGAGTCTTCCGCTGCCTATCGGAATCAGCTTCTTCACGTTCCAGTCGATGAGCTACACCATCGATCTTTACAGACGCAAGATCAAGGTACAGAAGAACGCTGCAAGCTTTATGGCATTCGTTACGCTGTTCCCGCAGATCGTGGCGGGCCCTATCGTAAGATACGAGGACGTTCAGAACGAGATCGACGACCGCAGGATCACCGAGTCTATGATAGCGGCCGGCATATCGCGGTTTATCACGGGTCTGGGCAAGAAGGTGCTTATCGCGGATAATATCGGTCTGCTTTGGACGGAGATCAAGATGCTGGAGTATTCGCAGCTTTCGGCGGTGAGCGCGTGGCTGGGAATATTGGCGTTCACATTCCAGATCTACTTCGATTTCTCCGGCTACTCGGATATGGCTATCGGTCTCGGAAAGATGATGGGCTTCAACTTCCCCGAGAACTTCGACTATCCGTATATGAGCCGCAGCATTTCGGAGTTCTGGCGGCGG
>JAIEDJ010000238.1 GCA_029068025.1 Oscillospiraceae bacterium
GTCTTGCCGCTGCCCGCCGCTGCCGTTACCACCGCGGGACGGTCATAAGGATGATCCGCGGCGCGGTTTTGTTCGTCGTTAAGCGTTGTCATGCGCGTTCACCTCCCGTCTTTTTCTTGGTTTTACTTTTCTTGTCGTCGCTTGTGACAACGCAGAGGGTGTTTTTACCCGCGTTTTTGCAGATATCGGCAAATCGGCAGAACTTGCACGGCAGACGTTTGTCGTTCTCCGTTTTGTTCAGCTTTACGATCTTTTCGGTGTACTCCAGCGGAAGTGCGCTGACGTTTCCGTCCAGCAGAGCGGAATATCCCGCGCCTACGGCGGATTTTACCTCGTTTAAAAAGCTCCCGAATTCGTCTGCGCTGAGACTGTTCTGCTCGTTCGGGCGGAACAGTTCCTTTATCTTATCGAGACCGTTTTGATATTCGGTGCGTTCGCGGAGCTGAGCTTCGGTGAGTGCGGTCTCGTCCGCGTTCAGAAGCTCTGTCTTTCCGTCGTCCTCGATTATTTTATTTATTACGGTATCGCTGTATTGCGCGTATTCGCTTTGGGTAACGTCGTCGAGTATCAGCAGTCCGCTCGGGCGATGATTCATTGCCAGCAAGCGGAAAGGATTGATCGCGTCGTTCAGCGCACCGCTTACGGCAGAGGGGACGTAGCTGATTCCTCCGGCGGTAAGGTTCGCCGTTGGATTGTCACGGTTCGCGTCAAGCAGAGCGCTGAGATACAGCAGCATTTGAATGTTTATTCCGCTTTTGGCGTTGTTTATATCAAAGCTGTGGACAGAGCTTTTGTAATCAACGGCGCGGACGTAGGTCACATCGTTCTCGGTGAACATATCAACGCGGTCAATGCGCCCCGAGACCGTAAGCGTTCTGCCGTTGTTCAGCGGGATTCGCAGGGGCGCGGTTTTTATTGTGCATTTTGAATCAAAAGGGGGATCGGTCTCAGCAGCAGTTTCTGCAACGCCGCCGATACCGTCGTCCTCGATATATAGCGCCGCTTTTGGAGGAACGGCGTTTATCGGACGGTCATTGTCTATGACGCGCAAGGGCTCGCCGCCGCGCAGATCCAGCTCGAAGAATTTCGGGCGGTAGCGGCGGGAGCAGAATTCCGTCTGCATGGTGATCAGCACGTCGGCGGCGGAATTCGCGATATTGTTGAACAGAAAGCGCGAACGCGCGTCCTCAAAAAAGCTGTTGTTGGTCTCGGCGCGGCAGTATTCCTCGAGGAATTTCCGCGAAAGCACATAAAATTCGCGGCGGATGAGACGGCAGAATTTATCGATATCCGCGTTGAATACGCGCAGAATATTTTCCAATACAAAGTGAATGGCGTCGCCGCGCTTAAAGCTGTTGAAGCTGCGCTGCGTTCTTTGGGTTATCCCAAGTCCCTTTTCGCAGAAGAAGCTGAATTTGCACTTGGACATATTTTCGATATCCGTAGCGCCGACCTGTGTCGGAAACAGCAGCGCGGCGGTGTCGGCGGAGATCTTATGTTCTCCGGCATTGCTGTCGGAGCGCTCTGCTTTGAGCTCCTCCATGCGGCTGACAAAGTCCGCGCAGCCGCTTTCGCGCAGAGCTTTGCTCAGCACGGCATTTTCACGGGAGCCGCTGTTGACCGACAGCGCAAATCGCAGCTTGGCGGCGTTTACGGAACGGCAGTAAAACTCGTCGTCAAATTCGGACGCGCGTTTTGCCTTTATATCGGGGAACATTTTCAGGATCTCCTCGGAAACGCCGGAGATCTGCATAGACTCGCCCGACGGATCGTTTTCCGAAAAGCTCAGGCAGAGATATTCCGTGGGCAGACAAACAGCGCGGTAGGCGCGGTAGAGCGCGAGGGAATACTGCTCCTTTGCGGATTTAAGGCACAGCTCGGTCTGTTGATCGCCGGTGGTGTGCGTTACGCTTTGGCGGAGAAGTTCCGTTTCGTACTGCGAGAATATCCCCGTTTGAGGAGCGGGGGTAGGGAACAGGTCGAACGACGCTCCGACAATAAACGCCGCCTTGACGTTATCGGCACGGGTACGGTCGATATCTCCGACAAGCACACGGTCTACAAGCTGAGGGGGACTTGCGAGAGTTGTGCCCGCGCAGATATCGCGGAACAGCTTGTAATATTCGTCAAGGCTCACTTCAACGCCCTCAAGCTCATCATGAAGCGTGTCGAATATCCTCATCAGCGTGTCCCACAGCCGCTGATAAAGCGCAGTGCGGTCGCCGTCCATCACGCTGTTTTCGGGATCCACGCACTTTGCGAACAGCGCCTTGCGGATATTGACCGTGTTGATCAGATAATCGTAGAGCATTTCCGTCAGCTTGGCGCCGTCAATGACGGACTTGCCGTGCGGCAGCTTTTTCGAGAATTTCCACAGGGGTTCGGCAACGCTCTTGCGGATCTCCTCGGCGGCCATCATTCGGTTGTCGGTTTCGAGACGCTGATTTTTAAAGGTAAACGGCTGCTTTAAATGCTCGGTGGT
>JAIEDJ010000239.1 GCA_029068025.1 Oscillospiraceae bacterium
GAAAAGGCTAAAGCTGATAATCCCGATATGGACTTTATCACGCTGGATATCTCGGGGGACTTGTCAGGATTCGCGGAAAAGTATGACGTGGTATTCTCCAACGCGTGCTTACAGTGGGTGTTGGGTCACAGGGAGCTGCTGCCCGAGATCTTCGGAATGTTGAAAGAGGGCGGCGTGTTCGCCGCGCAGATCCCGATGAACTATGATGAGCCGATCCACAAAATAATAGGACGGATCTCCGAGAGCGAAAAGTGGAGCGAGAAATTCCCCGAAAAGCGGATCTTCGGAACTCTCACTCAGTCGGAATACTTCGATGTACTGAGCGGCATGACGGACGATTTTGAGCTTTGGCAGACCACTTACTGTCACCGTATGCCGAGCATTGACAGCATTATCGAATGGTACCGCTCGACAGGCTTGCGGACGTATCTGGCGGCGCTTTCCGAGGAAGAGGGCGCGGAGTTTATCGAGGATATCAGACGTGAGCTTGTAAAGGAGTATCCGCAACAGAAAAACGGCGAGATAATTTTCAGATTCCCGAGATTTTTCTTTATAGCACGGAAAAAATAAAAAGCCAAGATCAATGTTGAAAAAGCAAAGCAGGGCAAGAGTAACATTATAAATACGCAGGCAATTTGCGAAAGCAAGCGGCGCGGCACGATGGGCGGAGCACAGCGTGACGGGTCGCTTGGCTAGCGGAAGCCGGAGCGCCGAGGGCGCGTAGGTTTGCGCGTTTCGCGAATTGCAAATTATAATCAGGAGGATCATATGAACGAGGTTTATGAAAAACTGAAAAAATGCTATGAGACGGTTGAGAAAAAGGTTTCTTTTAAACCGGAGCTGGCGCTTATTCTCGGCAGCGGTCTGGGCGATTTCTGCGATACCATGGATGTTAAGGAAACGCTGGATTACCGCGAGATCGAAGGATTCCCGATCAGTACGGTGCTCGGTCACAAGGGACAGTTTGTGTTCGGGTACTCCGGCGGACAGCGCCCCGGCTCGGGGGTACCAATTGTCGCTATGCAGGGCAGAGTGCATTATTACGAGGGGTACTGCGTTCAGGACGTGGTGCTGCCGACACGTCTGATGAAGCTGATGGGCGCGAAAACGCTGTTCCTTACAAACGCGGCGGGCGGTATCAACCCCGCGTTCAAGGCAGGAGATTTTATGCTGATCACCGATCATATCAGCTCGCTTGTGCCTTCGCCGCTTATCGGCGCGAACATCGAGGAGCTGGGAACGCGTTTCCCCGATATGAGCGAGGTGTACAGCCGCAGACTGCGCACTATCATTGAGAATTCCGCGGCGGCAGAGGGTGTTCCGCTCCAGCGCGGAGTGTATATCCAGACTACGGGACCGAATTATGAAACGCCAGCCGAGATCCGCGCTTTCGGAAGGCTCGGCGCGGACGCTGTCGGAATGTCCACCGCTATTGAGGCGATGGCGGCGCGTCACTGCGGCATGGAGGTATGCGGTATCTCGTGTATCTCGAACCTCGCGGCAGGTATCTCCGCAAATCCTCTCACCCATAAGGAAGTACAGGAGACAGCCGACCGCGTTGCTCCTCTGTTCAAGAAGCTGGTAACTCGGGCTATAAGTGATATTGTGAAGTGAGGGCGTTTGGCAAGAGTAACTTAGACAAGATCAACATTTTACAAACGCAGCATAGGAGCTTTAGACAAGATCAATGTGTTAAATTGCAGCGAATTTCAAAAAGAGTCGAAAATTTTTCTTAAGAAAAATTTTCGACCGGTTCTCAATTGACTGCTAAGCGGAGCGCGTCAGCGCGGAGCGTGCAGCCAATTGAGAATTTTGAAATTTTTTAAAATAAGGAGTTAAAATGGCTACTATAATGAATGATGAGGTACGGTTTCATCTCAAGATCAGAAACGGCGATGTGGGGAGATATGTGATACTGCCCGGCGATCCGGGACGTGTTCCGAAGATCGCGGAATATCTTGAGAACGCCGTTCAGATAGCGCAGAACCGCGAGTATAACGTCTACACCGGATATCTCGGCGGTGAAAAGGTCTCCGTTTGCTCAACGGGTATTGGCGGTCCGTCGGCGGCTATCGCGGCGGAGGAGCTGATCGACAGCGGCGCGGATACGTTTATCCGTGTGGGAACGAGCGGCGGCATAGATCTCTCGGTATTCGGCGGAGATCTGATAATCGCGGAGGCGGCTATCCGCGCGGAAGGAACGTCTTACGAATATCTGCCGCAGGGGTATCCGTCCATTGCGGACTTTGAGGTCACGACGGCGCTTGCAAAGGCTGCGGCGGAACTTTCCGGAACGGAGCCCGGGAGCCGTTATCATGTCGGGGTCGTTCATTCGAAGGACAGCTTCTACGGCGAGACAAATCCCGAGCGTTCGGCGGTGGAGGATAACATTAAATCGCGCTGGGAGAGCTATTTCAGGTGCGGCTGTCTTACCTCCGAGATGGAGTGCGCGGCGATCTATGCCGTGGGGCTGGTGCGGAGCGTGTTCCCGAAGAAGATCCGCTGCGGCGGCGTGCTGACCGCGCTTTGGAACGCGGAACGCTCAAAGCGCGGTATGCCCGATACCATTACGGAGGACACCACGCGCGGCATAAAGTGCGCTATCCGCGCTATTGAGCTGCTGATCGAGAGCGATAAGGCTAAAAACCCCTAAAATGTTGACGAGGGGCTGTTGATTTAAAAGAAATTTCAAAACCGGCGGGCTTCGCCCGCCTAGCCAGCTCCGATCGGCTCCGTTCCGCGCTTCGCGCTGCACTCCGCCGGTCGGAACCGCTTTTTGAAATTTCTCATGCGTGTTTAAAATGTTGATCTTTTTCTACAGACTAAATTCCCGAACGTTGACACGTTCGGGAATTTTTATTGTTAAGCGATCCTGCATATAATATGGCTTATTAATATCCGATAAACTCCGCGCGGTTTACCAACCTCGGCAGCTTATCCCTGCCCGCGCCCTCAACATCGAAGATATACGTCCTGTCAAGGTTCTCCGGCTCGCCGTTTTCGGGGTATCCCGTGCCCGTGAACCTGATAGTCACGATATCACCGTCCTTCTCGACCGTAAAAGTAAGATCGGCGTTTGCGTTATAATGCTTGGAAACCATGGCAGCGTATTGAAAGCACGCGCCGTCAACCTCCTCATAGCAGTCGTCAAGCGCCATAACATAACCCATCGGACGCGCGTTGCCGAAGCTCGGATAAAATATGCGCTCCTCAGCGGCGCGGTCGATGTTACCATTCTCATCGACTTCCAAAACCGCGTGGGTCAGATACTCATCAAAGCTTACCTTGTTGACCTCATGCCAGACAACGGCAAAGTATATCCCGCCCGCAAGCAGCACCAACCCCACCACGCTTGCAATGATCAGTAAAATTATGCGTTTCATCGACGCACCTCCTCTTCATCGCTGATCAAAGCGTTTTCATCCGCGATAACGCTCTCGACGATCCGCATAGCCTCTTCGGCAGGCGCGGTGCACAAAACCATCATGATATAATCCCCGTTGTCCCAGATGACCCAGCGCTCATCACCGTAATAACGCGGTCTGTTGAGCATATAACCGGGATGTCCGTTGACCGTGATCTCGGAGACCTCAACATACTTCGGAACGCTGAAGGTCGCTTTGAAATCCGCCTTTGTATATTGAGTGAAAGACATCACCGTAAATCGGTTATGCAGCAGTTCTTCGATCATTTCACTTGCTATGTCGGTTGAGACAAACCTTGAATATAAGCATGTTTTATTTTGATTCAGATTGGCTGTGTAAATGAACTCCGCGTCTCCCGGATACTGCGGCTTGTAGTATTCCTCAATCACTGTCGGCGCGCTGCTGTCATCGATAGCCGCAAAAGTGACCGTAGGCACTTGAAGATCCTTGTTGTAGCCGTTAGTCTTTGTAAATCCTTGAGTAGCCGCCGCCCCCGCGGTAAGTCCCAGCCCGAGCAGCGCCGCGCAGGCAGCCGCGATCATCAGTCCTTTAAAAGCGTGCTTGCTTATCGAAATCGCGGGCTTTTTCTTTTCCTCGATCATACGCTTAATCTCGCGGTTGAACCTCGGCGAGAACTCCACGTATTCCCCTATCATAAACGGCGCTGATTCCTCGTTGTAAAGCTCATCTAGCGCCTTTTTCAAGTTGTCGTTCATAAATTCACCGCCCTCCCGTCAAGCATTTCCGCAAGCTTGCGCCTTGCGCGCAGCAATCGATGCTTTGCGTTCTCATAAGTAATGCCGAGCAGCTCCGCCGCGCCGCGCAGATCATATTCCCGAAAAACCGTAAGGTATAATATGTCGCGGTAGTTCACCGGCAGTTCACACAGCGCTTTCTTGATCTCCTCCACACCGAGCGCCGACAGCACCGTATCCTCGACCGAATCATCCGACGCCGCGTCAAGCTCGTCAAGATCCTCGCCGCTGTCGTGCCGTCTCGAACGCAGCTCATTCAGACAAATATTCCGCGTAACGACCATAACGAACGACCGCGTCCGCGGAGAATCTACCTCACCGATGTCGTCAATGTGATCGTATATCCTCACAAACGCGTCCTGTACTGCGTCCTCCGCGTCCTGCCGGTTTTTCATCAGACCGTAAGCCACGCGGTACATAAATATCCGATACTTGCCGTAGAGCTGCTCAAATTTGGCTTGATTATCCAATTCGTCACCCCTATCTAATTCTAATCCCTCTTTAAAAACTTGACATCTTTGCGCCAATCTCACGCCTATCGCTGCGTCAAAGCTCCTTGACGTACATAAAGTACGTCTGCGTCGCTTTTCCTTGCGCTAAACGCGATCTTGGCGCAAATCTTGTCAAGTGTTTTAAAAGGGATTAGTATAAAAGCAATTCGCGAACCGCGAAAACTTTCGCTTCGCTCCGGTTTCCGCCAGTCGCCTGTACTCGCTCCACTTCGTTCCGCTTGCACAGGCGCTTTCGCAAATTGCCTGATATAATCTCAAAAGCGCTTTCTATATATTATAACACAAGAGATCCGCCGTCGGGGACAGCGGATCCGGAATATTTTTTCAGTAACCGATAAATTCGGCGCGGTTGAGCAGCCTAGGTATCTTATCCGCTCCCGCTCCTTCGATATCAAAGATATAAGTGCGCGAAAGCGGCTCCGGCTCGCCGTTTTCGGGATAACCCGTTCCGCTGAATTCAATAGTCAGCGTTGTTTTTGTGCAGTCTACGGTAAAATCCAGATCGGCATTGTTGTGATACTTATAAGCCACCTTTTCGGCGTAGTCAAAACACGCGCAGTCCACCTCGTCATAGCAGTCAATAAACAGCGCCGACGAGTAAACGCCGTATTTAGCGCGCCTCCCCTCGCTTAAATACATGCAGTACTGCGGGAATTTTATCCGCTGCTCCGCCTCAAGCTTATGTTTCATTTCATCGGTGAACGTGCCGTCCTCGGGTATCATATAATAAAATTCCGTATGATAACGGTCAAAGTGAACGGTGTTGCAATCGTGCCAATACACCGCAAATACGGTGCCGCCTATCAGAATAGCCGCGCCCATAATACGAATTATCACAATAAACATATTTCTGTTCATTTCACAACACCTCCCCGCTGATCTCGTCACACGGCACAACGCTCTCGGCAAGCGCTATAGCCTCCGCTTCGGGCAAAATACACCACAGCCTGAAAATATAATCTCCGTTATCCCAGATCACAACGTTGAGCGTACCATAATACCGCTCCTGTGATACCATAAATCCTTGACAGCCGCCGACCGTGATCTCCTTAACATCAACATACTCAGGCACGGAAAATGTTTCACGGAACCACGATTTAGGCTCCTGAACAAGCTGTATTGCATTGATCGTTAAAAACGGCTCGTTCACCGCGTCCTTCATTTCCTGCATATAATTTACCGAGTACCGATTTCTGTCCTTGTTCATATACGCGGAACTCTTGTAATTGATACCGCCCTTCAGCTTAGAGGGCGCGTATGTCTGTTCAATAGTTTCGGGCGCTCCCTCCGGAGCGGCAGCGGAAAACTTGATCGTAGGCTGACCGTACTTATCATAAGCGCTCACCTTTGAAAACGCGCCGCCCTTGGTGAATCCGTCCGTGACCGCCGCTCCGACAGTCAGTCCGATGCCGCATACCGCCGCTGCACAGGCAGCCGCCGTCATCAAAACACGCATACCTCCGCGCTTTCGGACAGCCCCGCACGTTTTCGCGCTGCCATTAAGGATCCGCTCCATATTGTGTTCAAACGCTTCGGAAAACTCCGGCGCGTCCTGCAAAAGAAACGCGGCAGATTCCTCGTTTATAACGTTTCCCAATGCAGTTTTAAGGTTATTTTCCATTGTGATCCCCCATTTCTAATACTTATCCCGCTTAGAGTTTACTGTAAAAAAATAGGTAACTGTGCGGAAATTGGCGCATTTATCTCAACAATCTAAAGCAAGATTAGTATAAGATCTCGATGAGCTTTTTCCGTGCGCGCCGAGCGCGTGATTTCGCCGCCTCGTATGATATCCCGAGCAGCCGTGCCGCATCCTTTAACGACATCTCCTCATATACCGTGAGATAAAGTATATCGCGCAGCTCTGGCGGCAGCCTTTTCAGCGCTGATTCAAGCTCGGCTACTCCAAAGCTTGAGAATGCTTGCTTCTCCACCGAATGATCAGATACCGCGTTCAGCTCGTCAATGTCCGCGCCGCTTTCAAAGCGCTTTCTGCGCAGAATATTAAGACAAATGTTGCGCGTGACCACCATAACAAAGGAACGCGTGCGCGGACTATCGACCTCTCCGATATTGTCAAGGTTCTCCGAGATCCTGACAAACGCGTCCTGAACAGCGTCCTCGGAATCCTGGCGATTTTTCAAAATATCCAGCGCCGCGCACAGCATAAGCCGCCGATACTTTATATAGATCTGCGTCAGCTTCTCTCCACCGTTCATAAAACGCAGTCTCACCCCGCTTTTTGTTTTAATATTTTAATTCGGTCAGCTGCTGAAAAACCGTAAAGCGCTTTTGATCATTCTGTAAATAATAACACTTAAGATCCGCCAAAGGGTCGAAATATCAAAAAAATTTTTATACAAGCCAAAAGCCGCACAAGATCTGTGCGGCTCAGTCTGTAGAAAAAGCCTTTTATAAATGGGTTTCCAAAGGGGCGAAGCCCCTTTGGCAGGGGGTTGGGGGAGGAGCCCCCGCATCCTCTCACCCCTCTCAAGGGGTTTTTTATACAAGCTGAGCCGCACAGGATCTGTGCGGCTTTGTTAAAATATGCTCAATAACTTAAATTACTGATTGTTAAGATTATCTGTCTGCTCCGGCTTTGTCAAAGTTACCGGCTGCTGATCCTGCGGCTGAGGAACAGACTGTACCGGCTGGGGAACGGACTGCTGCATTGGCTGCTGATACTGCGGCTGAACCTGAGGAACGGACTGCTGCATGGGCTGGGGAGCCACAGGCTGCTGATACTGCGGCTGAGCCTGAGGAACAGGCTGCTGCATGGGCTGAGGAGCCACAGGCTGCTGATACTGCGGCTGAGCCTGAGGAACAGGCTGCTGCATGGGCTGAGGAGCCACAGGCTGCTG
>JAIEDJ010000240.1 GCA_029068025.1 Oscillospiraceae bacterium
ATCAAAAGGCACTTTACCAGTCCCTTGCATACGGGACGATGCATGGTTCCTTTGGGTATAATTATAAAATCACCCTCATACAAGTGCGTCAGGCCGTCCTCAAATTCAATGTCAAATTCGCCTTCAATACAGTAAAACATTTCATCGGAGTTTTCGTGTATGTGAAAATCCAACGTTCTGTTCTCGGCTTGAAGAACATTCAGTATATGATCGTTGAGCGTACCTGCTTTCGTATATTCAAATAAGTTTTCAATTGCGTTTGCTTTTTCTTTTAGATTAACCTTTTGTATCATAAGCGATCACCTTTTTCATTTGTCAACGATCAGCATTTCACATTCCAATTCAACGCCCTTTTGCTCGCGGACTACTTTTTTTATATAGTTCACCAGCGCCATAACGTCCTCAAATGTCGCGCCGCCCCTGTTGATAACAAAACCGCTGTGCTTTTCGCTGACCTGCGCTCCGCCTACCGAGTGACCCTTAAGCCCGCACTCCTCGATAAGCGCAGCCGCGAAGTAGCCATCGGGACGCTTGAACGTGCTGCCGCAGCTCGGATATTCCAGCGGCTGTTTGTCACGGCGCTTTTGAACGACTTCGCTCATCTTTGCCTTGATCTCGTCCGTATTTCCGCGCTTAAGCTCCATCGTTACCGACAAGATACAGTAACCGTTTTCGGAGAACGCGCTGTGCCTATAGGAAAGCTCCATCTCCACCGCCGTCAGCTCGACGATATTTCCGCTTGTGTCTATGCACCGCGCGGAACGAACTATATCCTTCATCTCCGCGCCATACGCTCCCGCGTTCATGTACAAAGCGCCGCCCACCGAACCGGGGATCCCATACAAACACTCCATACCGGAAAGCCCCTCGTTGGCAGCCGCCGAACAGAGCGCCGCCAGCGAACCTCCCGCACCCGCGGTGACACGTTCGCCGTCAAACTCAAAACCGCCAAGCGCACTTCCGATCTTGATAACAACGCCGCTAAAGCGTTTTATCAGCAGATTGCTGCCCTTTCCGAGCAAAAAAAACGGTATTCCCTCTGAACGGCAAACGTTCAGCACCTCGCACAGACATTCCTCGGTATTCGGCTCGATAAACAGTCCGCACTCTCCGCCTATCTGCATAGTTGTCAGCGGCGCAAGCACAAAACCGCGCTCGCATACGCATTTATGCTTCTCACCGATCTTTTCAAGCGCCGAAAAAAAATGTTCACTCACGGCATTGCCCCCTATATCATATCGACAGCATCCACACTGTCAAATGTCCGCCGATCAGACTATGCTGCTCGGCGGACACTGTTGTGAAAACTGTCATTAGTTTTTCGGAGAATCATTTTGCTTGGGGAGTATTGTTGGTACTGCTGTCGAGCTTGGGCTTATATTGCTCTTCTCCGGATTCTATGAACAGCATAAAGTCGTTGATAGCTTTTTCATTCCATCCTGCCGCGCGAAGCCCCAAAATAAGTCTTGCTGTTTCTTGCATATTCATTTGACCACCCCCGCTTATATACTATATAGAAATGCCGCGCCGATTATTCCCGCGTCGTTGCCGAGTTTGCAGATATCCAGCCTTGTGGACTTGTTCGGATCGATACAGTATTGATCGCGCTTGATTATATCCCCAAGCGGCTTGGTGAGATTATCACCCTCCATGCAGATACCGCCGCCGATCAGCAGCACCTCGGGCTGGAACGTATTCACAATATTGGTCAGACCGCAGCCGAGATACTCAATATACTTATTGACCAGCTCCTTAGCAGCGGGATCACCCGCGCGCATACCGTCAAACGCGGTCTTTCCGTCTACGTTGTCAAGCGAGCCGCCCGCGATCTCCCACATCTTGCTGTCCTTATGCTCCTCCATGGTCTCCTTTGTCATATTGATGAGCGCCGTCGCCGAGGAATATGCCTCGAAGCAGCCCTTACGCCCGCAGGAGCATTGCCGCCCGTTGAATTCAATAACGGTGTGACCCAGCTCCGCGCCGCAGAAGTTGAAGCCCGTATAGATCTTTCCGTCAACAATGATACCGCCGCCGACTCCCGTTCCGAGAGTCACCACAACGACGTCCCTGCAGCCCTTGCCCGCGCCCGCGAGCACTTCGCCGAACGCGGCGGCGTTCGCGTCGTTTTCGACATATATCGGCTTGTCAAGCCGCTTCTTGATAAGCGTCCTCAGATCGGTGTTCTTGAATCCCAGATTGCATGAATACAGCACCACTCCGCTGTTTCTGTTTGCAACGCCCGGCGTGCCTATTCCTATGGAATTGATCTCGCCGATAGTGACCTTAGCCTCGCCGAGAACCTTCCACACCGTGTCGATTATCGCCGCGCAGATCTCCTCCGCGGGGCGCGGCAGATTGGTCTTTGCCGTTGCCTTTGCCACAATATTGCAATTTTCATCTACCAACCCGACCTTAATATTAGTGCCGCCCAAGTCAATACCAATATTATACATCACTTTCTCCTTATCTAAAAGCAATTTGCGAAACGGGCTGCGCTCGCTTCGCTCACTTAGCCCTAGCCAAGCGCGAAATGCTCACTACGCTTCGCTCCGTTCCGCTTCCGCGCTTGCTTTCGCAAATTGCCTGCACCATTGTAACGTTGATCTTGGCTCCAGATCCCTTGCTGCGTGTTTATAATGCTGATCTTGTCAAAAGATACATTACTGCGTCTACTTATTACAGATTGAGATCCGACAGGATCTCCTCGTCGTCGGAATCCATACCGAGCTGTCTCAGCAGATCCTTTGCCGCGTTGTAGCCCATCTTCTTCTGACGGTTGTTCATAGCCGCCACCTCAAGAATTACCGCGAGGTTGCGTCCCGGCTTTACGGGGATATTCAGCAGCGGCACCTTAACTCCCAGAATGGTCATATAATGCGTATCCACGCCCATACGGTCGTATGTCTTTTCGGGATTCCACTGCTCCATCTCAACCACCATATCGATCTTCTCGGACATCTTTACCGAGCCGATACCGAACAACTGGCGGGCGTTTACGATACCGATACCGCGCAGCTCCAAGAAGTGACGGATATTGTCGGGCGAAGAGCCTACAAGCGTGATATTGGACGCCTTGCGGATCTCCACAGCGTCGTCCGCGATAAGTCTGTGACCGCGCTTTACAAGCTCAACGGCGGTCTCACTCTTACCTACGCCGCTCTCGCCCATGATCATAACGCCCTCGCCGTATATTTCGATAAGAACACCGTGGCGCGTGATCCTCGGCGCAAGCTGGAGATTCAGAAACGCCAGCAGCTTCGCGATAAACACGCTCGTGCTCTCTTCCGTTCTGAGGATCGGTATCTCATAATTCGGAGCAAGCTCCATCATTTCGGGAAATACCTCCTGACCGCGCGTTAGTATCAGCGCGGGGAACCTGTATGACAGCAGATCGGCGATGCGCTTTTTGCGCGTTTCGGGATCCTGCCCCTCGAGATACGCTCTCTCCATCATTCCCATGACCTGGATACGCTTATTGTCAAAATATTCGTAAAATCCCGCGTACTGCAGTCCCGGGCGGTTGGTATCGTTGCTTGAGATAAGTATATTTTCGCCGTTCTCGGGCATATACAGCACCTCGAGCTTGAACTCATCCAGCATTTTTTTCAAAGGAAACGTAAATTCCCGTGTGATCTCTTCAAGAGGCATAAGATTTCCCTTCCTTGATCTTCAGAATAATTTTTAACAAATCTGATGATTGTTTATTATTTCTATTATACAATATTATTATAGATTTTGCAAGTATTTTTTTATTTTTTAATAATTTTTTTGTTTAAAATATGCAAATCCGTCAATAATGAAGGCACAGAAGTCCAATATTGACAAAGGAGAACTACATATGAAACGAATTGTAATGATCGCCGCGCTTACGGCAGGATTTATCTTTTTTTCGGCTCTGGGAGCCTTCACGGTATTTGCGGAACGGTGCGAGGATGTGCGCGGCGAGGTTCTGAGACTTCATATCCCCGCCAACTCCGACAGCCCGGAGGATCAGTCAATAAAGCTTGAGATCCGCGATATGGTGCTGAACGAATTCGGCAGCCGTTTCACCGATTGCCCCGATCTCAGCCTTGCCGAGGAACAAGCCGCGCTGCTTATCCCCGAGATAGAGCGCCGCTGCACGGAATATCTCCATGAAAACGGCTTCACCTACGGTGCCAAAGCCGAACTTGTGTCCATGTACTTCACCACGCGCGAATACGACAAGCTGATACTTCCGGCAGGCGAGTACACCGCGCTTCGGATAACCCTCGGCAGCGGCGAGGGACACAACTGGTGGTGCGTGATCTTCCCTCAGCTCTGCCTTCCGGCGGTTTCGGACAAAACGCCCGCCAATGCCGAAAGCGTCCTCGATTCCTTTGGAAAGCCGCAGAAGATCACAGTAAAATTCGCGCTTTTTGAAATGCTTGAAAGACTGTTCGGCAAGTAAAATATATTAAAAATCTCCGCGCTTATCCGCGGAGATTTTTGTCATTTTTTACAAATTTCCGTCAAACCTATTGACTTTATATATATATATATATAATAAGTAATGTAGGGCCGGCTTTCAGTCCTAAACACAAAAGAAAGGAAAAGCATTATGAAAAAAAGAATTTTAGCGGTCTTGTTGACTGCTGCGATGGCTTTAAGCCTGACCGCCTGCTCAAACGGCACCGGCGGCAAAGAACAGGGAGGGTTCGATAATAACAGCTTCCCATTCCTCCCCAATATAACCTATCCCAATGAATGTGATTTTGAGATCGAGGAACGTGATGACGGCGTTGCAATTGTGAACTACATCTCTACCGACTACGAGAAAACCGATCTTGAGATCCCGCCCACAATAGGCGGAAAAAAGGTCGTTGAGATCAGCAAGAATGCTATTTATGCACCCAATATTGAAAACATAACCATCCCCGACAGTGTGACCAAGTTCGGCCAATATGCTTTAGCATTCACTGCGTGGTATAATAACAAGCTCGAAGAAAGCCCTTTTGTTATTGCAAACAATATAGTTATCGGCGCAGACAGGGAAAAGTGCTTCGGAGACATCACTATTCCTAAAGGAGTGACCGGGATCGCGGAATATGCTTTCATTGACTGCATAAATCTGAAAAGTATAACTCTTCCCGACGGTCTGACCGAGATAGGCAAACACGCCTTCGCTAATTGCATGAGTCTGGAAAGTATAACTATCCCCAAAAGTGTAAACGAGATCGGCTACAGCGCTTTTGGGGGTACGCCGTGGCTTGAAAACAAGTACGAAGAAGATATGATCGTTATCAATAATGTGCTTGTCTATGGAGGAGACTGTTCCGGCAGCGTCACTATCCCCGATGGAGTGACTGTGATCGGAGATAATGCTTTCACTAACAACACCGACATTACTTCTGTAACGATCCCCGAGGGAGTGACCCGGATCGGATACCGTGCTTTTGCCGGCTGTACAGCTCTTACAAACATAGCGATTCCCGACAGTGCGACAGATATCTGCGGCTATAATAATTTTCTCGGCTTTGATTATCTAATGGATGCTGATTATATGATGGGACGTGATCCGGTATTTGTATCACCCTTTGAAGGGACGCCCTGGCTTGAAAACAAACGCAAAGAGGATCCGCTTGTTGTTGTAAATAATATACTTATAGACGGAAAAAAGTGTTCCGGCAGTGTAACTATCCCGAACGGAGTGACCCGGATCGCCGAAGGTGCTTTTTGTGAAGATCCTTTCAGCCTGATTTTTAGTTTAAATATTGAAAACGTAACTATCCCCGACAGCGTGACCGAGATCGGCAGCTACGCTTTCTGCAACACTGAGCTTACAAGCGTAAAAGGCGCTCAAGGTGTAAAAAAGATCGGCGATGCCGCATTTTGCAATTGTTTTCAGCTTACAAGCATAGAGCTTCCCGACAGTGCCGATATGATAGGCAAATGCGCTTTCTACGGATGTGGCAGCCTTACAAGCATTGATATTCCCCGCAGTGTATCTATGATAGGAATGTACACCTTCTGGGAATGTGGAACCCTTGCAAACGCAAAAATTCCCGACAGCGTGACAATTATAGGCGGCAATGCTTTCCGGCGGTGTTACAGCCTTTCAAGCGTAGATATTCCCGACAGCGTGACCGGGATCGGCAGAGGGGCTTTCGGTACCTGCGAAAACCTTGCAAGCATAAATATCCCCGAAAGTGTTACCTATATCGGCGCGCGTGCCTTCAGCTTATGTCCGAGCCTTACAAGCGTAAAGATCCCCGACAGCGTGACCAAAATCGGGGCAAATGCTTTCATAAAATGTGATAACCTTACAAGCATATCTCTCGGAAAAGGCATTGTTGAGTTCGAAAAATATGATAGCATTGATAATTATAATGAATCAAGACCCTTCACCAATTGCCCCGCCCTTACAAGCATAAACGTTGCTGATGGTAATCCTAAGTATTGTTCAATTGACGGAATGTTATTCCAAAATGAAGAGAACGGCAAATTGACTCTTGCGGCATGCCCGGAAGGCAAGGAAGGATCTATAGCTCTTCCCAACGTTGTGACCGAGATCGGCGATTATGCTTTCAGCAATTGCACAAGCCTTACAAGTATAACGATCTCCGATGGCGTGACCAAGATCGGCAATTTAGCTTTATCCGGCTGCACAAGCCTTGCAAGCGTAAATATCCCCGAGGGCGTGACCGAGATCGGTGCAGGCGCTTTTAGCTGGTGTGAAAACCTGACAAGCATAAATATTCCCGACAGCGTGACCAAGATCGACGGATCCGGTCGCGGTGCTTTCTCCGGCTGCCCGAACATTATTGTCACATACAAGGGCAGCACCTACGATCGCACCAACATAAAAGAACTCTACAGTGATTAACTACGCCGCTTTATAAAAAAACAGCCGCCCCTTACACCGGGAGCGGCTTTGCTTCAATTATCCGCCGATCCTAAAAAGAAAATTGCCGCTTCGCAAACACGAAGCGGCAAAACACTATAAATAAAACATGACAACTTAGGAGTGTCACGTTCCCGTGACCGAAAATTAAGCCTCGATCTTGGTAACAACGCCGGAGCCAACGGTACGGCCGCCCTCGCGGATAGCGAAACGGAGACCTTCCTCGATAGCGATCGGGGTGATCAGCTCAACGTCCATTACAACGTTATCGCCGGGCATGCACATTTCCTTATCGGCAGGAAGAGTGATAACACCGGTAACGTCGGTGGTTCTGAAGAAGAACTGCGGTCTGTAGTTGGAAACGAACGGAGTGTGACGGCCGCCCTCTTCCTTCTTAAGAACGTAAACCTGACCGCTGAACTTGGTGTGCGGGTGAATAGAACCGGGCTTGCAGAGAACCTGACCACGCTCGATCTCATCACGGGTAACACCACGGAGCAGAGCACCGATGTTGTAACCAGCAACAGCCTCATCAAGAGACTTGTGGAACATCTCAAGACCGGTGATAACGGTAGACTTCGGCTCGTCAACGAGACCGGTGATCTCAACGGTATCGCCAACCTTAGCAACGCCACGCTCTACACGGCCGGTAGCAACGGTACCACGACCGGAAATGGTCATAGTATCCTCAACAGGCAT
>JAIEDJ010000024.1 GCA_029068025.1 Oscillospiraceae bacterium
ACGCTGCGAAAAAACGTCTCGAAATACGCAAAAGATACAAGAAAGATGCGTGCTGAGAGATACTAAACAGGCTCTTAGCGAATAAACTGCCCTTGGTGCCTGCGATCCATTTTTATGGATGCCGCACCGAGGGGTTTTGCTTTTTAATAAGGCGGGGTACTATGGCTAAAGATTCATTAATAAACGATTTTACCGAAGGAAAGGTTTTCGGGAAGCTGGTGCGGTTTGCAACGCCGCTTTTTCTCTCGAACCTTTTGCAGATCGTTTACAACATGATGGACATGATAATTGTCGGACACAAGCTTGGCAAGCCGGGGCTGTCGGCGGTCTCTGTGGGCGGCGATGTTTCGAGTTTTTTAACGTTCCTCGCGATAGGGTTCTCCAACGCGGGGCAGGTCATCATATCGCAATATATAGGCGCGAAGCAGCGGGACAAGATCGCGAGGTTTGTCGGGACGATGTTCACGTTTCTGATGTCAGTTGCGGTGCTTATCAGCGTGGTGTGCCTGTTTCTCCGTGAGCCGATTCTCAAGGCTATGCGCACGCCCGATGAGGCGTTTGCCGAGGCGCTGAACTACTCATCCGTCTGCATGATCGGAATGGTGTTCATCTACGGGTACAATATCGTGAGCGCGGTGCTGCGCGGCATGGGCGACTCGGCGCGGCCGTTCATCTTTATCAGCATTGCGGCAGTGATGAATATTCTGCTGGACTTGCTGTTTGTGCTCATATTCGATATGGGAAGCGGCGGCGCGGCGCTGGCTACTGTGATAAGTCAGGCGGCTTCGTTCATTCTCTGCGCGGTGTATATTATCCGAAATCGGCGGAAATATGAGATGGAGATATTGCCGCGCGAGTTCTTCAGGATAGACAGCGGAATGCTGCTGCGGCTGGTGAAGCTGGGACTTCCTATGGCGGTCAAGTTCGCGTCCGTTCATTTATCAAAGCTCTTCGTAAACTCGTTTGTAAACTCGTTCGGGCTGGCGGTGTCCGCGTTCGCGGGAGTGGCAAACAAGATCAACAGCACCTCCAATCTCGTCTCCAATGCGTTCAACACGGCAGGCTCCTCAATGGTTGGACAGAATATCGCCGCCGGGCGCTATGACAGAGTCCGGCGCGTTATGCTTTCGATCTTCGCGATAACGCTCTGCGCCGCGACGGCGTTCACGCTGGCGTTTGTGTTCTTTCCCGAGCAGATATACGGGATCTTTTCCGATGACGCGGAGGTCGTACGGATAGGGATCACATATCTGCCGATAGCTGTGCTGATATTCTACGGCAGCGCGGCGCGCTCGGGCATGAACGCGCTGATCAATGGCAGCGGAAATACGATCGTAAATTTCGCGACCGCCATCTTCGACGGGATCATTCTCAGGATCGGGCTTGCCGCGCTGTTCGGGCTGGCGCTGAACATGGGGGCTATGGGCTTCTGGCTTGGTGACGCGCTTGCGGGATTTACGCCGCTGGTCATCGGGATCGTGTTCTATTTCAGCGGCAAATGGAAGAAGAACAAAAATGTTGTGTGAATGTAATATTTATGTGCGCTTTGCTTGACAAAGACAGATTTTTCTGGTATAATATCATTATGGGCAACTATAGTTAAATTTTATAATGAGGTATACTGTTATGGACGAAAAGCTGACTTTGAAAAACGGAATGGATCTTATGGACAAATGCCTTGATTCGGCCCTGAACGAACAGCGCTCTGTGGCTCACGGCGCTATCGATATGGACGACTGGGCTAAGGCGCAGGAGATCCTTGCGGTCGCAAAGCGCAATATTTCGCTGGTTGAGGATCTGAGAGTCAAGTTTTCTCAGTTCAAGGACAGCGTTAAGGCTGCCGAGGATATCATAGGCGGCGCGGATGTTCCCGTAAATAATGACGGCAGCGGCAAGGAGCCCTCAGACAAGTCCGAGGAACCCGAACCGGCCGGCGGGGAGCTTGTAAAGCAGCTTGAGGAGCTGATCGGTGAGTTCCCGTTCGCTATGGCGGTATGCAACGAGGCAGCCGGTATCGGCGAGAGCTTTACCTATGACGACGCGGTATCCGCAAAGATGAAGAAACCCGCAAAGCTGAGCAACAGTCTGTGGGTGGATACGGCGATCTCCAAGAGCAAGGCGGAAGAGCTTGTAAAAGCTGTGCGCGAATATTGCGCCAACAAGGGATAATTCGCCGTCCGGCAGAGGGATCGGAAAAGCTGTGATCCGTTGGATGGTTCGGATTTGGTATGGGCATATTATCCGTTTGAATTTCTGAAAAAGCAAGGTGACGTTTATGGGAACAGACAGCTATATTGGAATTGACTTCGGTACCGCTTACACGTCTATCGTCAGTGTGACGAGGGACGGCGGCAGCGAGAAGATCTCCGTGCTCGGCGAGGACGGAGAAACTCCGTTTGCGGCGCTGTTGGCAATAACTGCTGATAATAAGGTGTTCTTCGGCAGCAGAGTTAAGAAGGGCAGGGAAGCTCTGTCGGAGACCGCAAAGTTTGTGTCACCGCTTGCGGACGTGATCGGTACGAGCAAGTCCATTGTTATAAACGGCAAGGAGTGTCCTCCGCGGCAGATGGCTGCGGAGTATCTCCGCTGTCTGAAGCGTGTTGTCATGAAAAAATACAGCGTCAACATCTCCGAGGCGGTCATCGCGTTTCCCGCGAGCTTTTCGCATGAGGCAAGGCTGGATATACTCGCGGCGGCAAAGAAGGCGGAGATCAATGTGAAGGGGTTCATTCCCGAGCATTACGCGGCGTATCTTTCGGCACGCAGGGAGCTGGAAGGAAAAACGTCCGTGATGATCGCGGACTGGGGCGGCAGAACGCTGGATATTCACATTATTATGAATGATGGCGGCAGGATCCGCGAAAGGGCGGCGTTCAGCGAGAAGGTCGGCGGAAGGGATATAGATCTTCGGCTTGCGGAGAGACTTCACGCTATGCTCGGAGAGCTTGTCGAGGATAAATCGAAGGTCGTCCCGTTTGAGAAAATGTCCGCTGCTGATCGTGATAAGCTGATGAATCTCGCGGAGACGGCTAAGATACGCATTTCCGCAGAGGGCGGCGAGGTTCCCGTGAACGTCGCGGACTACGGCGGTTACGGTACACGCACCGTTACTCTCACCGAGGAGGCGTTTGCCGAGATCGTAAAGCCGATAGTCAGAGAGCACGTTATGACGGCGATAAATTCGGTCATGGCACGTGTCAAGCTGAAGGCGGCGGACGTCGGCGCGGTGTTGGCGGCGGGCGGATCCAGCGGGCTGAGAGCGTTCGCCGGAGTTCTGAAAAGCATTTTCGGCGAGGAGAAGGTGGTCTTTCCCGAGAAGCCGCAGATCGTTTCTTCACGCGGAGCGGCGATATCCGAAACAGAGAACGGCGGCTTCTGCGTGACCGAGGACGTTGGCGTTCTGATGTCGGACGATAATATTTTCCCGCTGCTGAAGAAGGACTCCAAGGCTGAGGGGCTTAAGAGCGCGGCGTTTTCGTTCGCGGCGGTGGACGATTCGTCCGAGGCGAAGATAGTTATCGCGGACGGCAGGGGGAGAGTGCGCGGCAGCGCCGCTGTTCCTGTCGGAGGATTCCTTAATGAGCGTCTGGAGATAAGCGCCGAGATCGATGAGACGCTTACGACGTGCGTCAGGATCCATAACAGCCTTGAGACGGATAACACCAAGGATCCGGTTCTGGTTCTTGACGGCTCGGGACTGCATTATGAGTTCGATAAAAGCTGATAGGTGCGGTTTTTCAAACGCTTTTCCGTCAAAGGCGCGGGATATGCGGCATAAAATTGTCAGAAACAAGGGCGGTTTTCTGCCGGCGCCCAAATTTTTGTAAAATGATCCGGGGTGATATGTAATGTCCGACAGCAAGTCAAACATCAGAATAAAAAGCAACGTTTTTCTGCGCAGTCCCGAGAGCCTTTCGGACGGCGATCACCCGGAAAGGGACGCTGCTTTTGCGGCGCAGATCCTTGACGGTGCGGCGCTGACGGCGCTGAAGAAACGCGCTGACGAAAACGGTGTTGAGATCGCGTTTTCGGATATTCAAAAGCGTATTCTGAACGGTGAACGTAATATCCGTGCGGCGGAGCTGTTAATACAGATCGCGGAGAACGCGTCGGCTGAGATCTTGTCTGTTCAGATGGCGGAAGAGCCCGGACAGAAGACGGCGGAAGAGTTCGGACAGACGGCAAAGAGCGGTGCAGGAGCGGAATTGTTATCGGTGCAGATGACGGAGGAACTCGGACAGACGGCGGAGAGCGCCGAGGGAGCGGAGTTCTTGTCGGCACAGATGTCTGATGAGCCAGATCAGACCGCGGAGAGCGGCGAAACGGCGGAGATCCTGTCGGTGCAGATGGCTGATGAGCCCGATCAGACTGCGGAGAACGGCGAAGCGGCGGAGAGCCTGCCGGAGCAGATCGCCGATGAGCCCGACCGGACTGCGGAGAGCGATGGAGCGGCAAAGAATGTCGGATCGGCAGCGGAGGCAAAGCCAAAGCTTGAAAGTATCACTTTCGGAGAACTGACGGAGCGCGGTTTTGGCGGTGAAAATACGCTGATCGTCTGCGCTGACGGCGGTTACGCGAAATATGTGAGTTTTCTTCTTTATAAAAACAATATCCCGCACACGCTTATGAATGATTCCTCGGTGGCATCGCCTATGAGATATCTCGCGGACGTTTTATGGGATTGTCACGACAAGGTGATAAACAAGGATAATTTTGTGAAGCGTTTTACGGCGCGGTGCGGCAGTGCCGCGGCTCGCGCGGACGAGTGCTTTGACGCGCTTTGCGTCTCTGCCGGAAACGCTCCGTCCGACGGGCTGGATATCGGCGCGCTTGCAAAGAGTATTGTGGACGGAAGAGTTCCCGAGCCCGTGTCCGGAGAGCGTCACGACAATGTTGTTGTCGCGGCGGCGGACGATGTAAAGGACGGGCAATTCGGACGGGTATATATTCTTGAAAACGGAGCCGGCAGCGCGTTGACCGAGCGTGAGTTTGCGGCAGAGACGCTGCTTTTGAACATAGCGGACTGTCCGGCTATCGCAAGCGGCGGTGCGGGGAGCTTTGCGGCTCTTGACAGCGCGGGGAACGCGGCGATAGGTCTTGGCAAGGACGATGTGGACTGCCTTTCCTTTATCGGCGGCAATGTTGGCGACGCTGTCCGCAAGCAGGCTTACATATCGCATAATGTCAAGTGCGGTGATGAAATAATGCTGGAGCTTAACAGCGGCGTTTATGACGTGGTACACAGCGGTATGGTCATCGCAAAGACCGCGGAGGTCTTCTCTGAACGTCTTATGAGCGAGTTTGGCGGAAAAAAGTACTTCGGTCAGCTTCCCAAAAGTCTTGGAGGGCTGATGGTCACCAATATAATCACTATGGTATCCTGCCGCAGTGCGGATGAGTTCGGAGACACTGTTTCACCGCAATTCAAGGACAGGAACTTCTGGCTTGGCGTGGAGATAAGCGGATTTGCGAAAAACAATTGACAATTTCGGAATGCGGATTCGTTGCAATCTAAAAAGGTTATTTTAATCCGAGAACTACGTGGCAAATTTGAGCATAAGCGCTCAACCCAAGATCAACAGTTTAAATGTGCAGGAGAAATTTCAAAAAGCAGTCCCGCTCGGCGGAGCGGAACGAAGTGGAGCGGACGCATTATGCGCTATGCGCTAAACGCTCGAGTGGGGCTGGCTAGGGCAGGGCGAAGCTCTGCCCGGTTTTGAAATTTCTTTTAAATCAACAGCCCCTCGTCAACGTTATAAAACCAGCCGAGATCAACGTGGCAAAATAGCCAAGATCAACATTTTAGAGGTTTATCTACAAGCTGAAGCCGCCGAAGGCGGCTTTTTTTATCAGTTCTGCTGTGTTATCTGTTCTGTCGTTATGGGCTCATAGCAGATGACTTTGCTGCCTTCAAGATCCTCGTTCCGCATATTCACCGCTGTTATGCGGTGGTTCTCATAGGTCGTATAGTAATATATCCCCTTGTCGCAGTTGCAGCAGCAGGTGTATCGCGTTATCTGATATTTTCCGTCGCCGAGATCGCAGCAGCCGCGCGGATGTTCTACCGTTCCCATTATGTGGAAGAATTGATTTACCGCGTCCGATTCCGAGTCACCGCCGCATACGGAGTTCATTTTTGAAAAGACAACACGCGCGAATCTCGATTCGGACGACCAGTCCCCGGGAAGTCCTATGGCTCCCATACCTCGGCTGTATTGTGTCAATGGTATTGAGCTGCAGAAGTTGTTGTGCGGCGGTTTGGCGGAGAGGTTCATATAATTGCTGAGCTGGAGCGTCTGGTGCGGGAACTCCGGATTGTTGGTGAGTGCTCCGAACCGATCCTCATACACGAACATTCCGTTTTTCGTGGACTCGACGACCAGAGAGCCGCTTTTGTCGGATATTATCCAATGAAGCTGGGAAACGGGAAATTTCTCGCTTATCGAACGATCCTCAAGGCGGGTCTCCTCCAGCAGCGTGCGGGCTTCGGACAGATCCTTGCAGCGGCAAAGAACGAACGGAATAAATTCGTATGGCGCTATGGAATATTTTCCGCTGTGCTTGGTGCCGTAAACGGCGTAATCCACAAAGTTCAATCCCGCCATACCGAGTCCCTTTTCGTTTATCGCGTCGTAATACAGCGGGTAGCCGCTGTCTACGTGCGCCATTCCGATCATGGAATAATGACGCGTACATATTCCCGCGCTTCCGAAGTCGAAGCGGTAATTACGCGGCGTGATCGTTATTTTGTCTCCGTAGGAGAATTCGTAGTCGAGAGTTCTGCCGAAGTAGAAGCAGTCTTTTTCATAGGTGATTGCAGTACACATGATCGTTACCTCCAAGGATCAACAGTCTTTTTGATGGGTCTCGTATATATTGTACTGCCGCCGCTTGGCAAATATTCAAGATATATGTCGTTGAAGGGAGATATAAAATGAAAAAAGTGTTCTATGCTGTTGTTTGCGCGGCGCTTGTTTTAGCGCTTGGAGGCTGCGGCGAGGGCGGAGATGATACTTCGGAAAACTCAGGCAATTCCGAAAGCGTTTCCGACAGCAGTGCGTCGGAGAGCGGTGTAAAAAGCACATCGGACAACAGCACTGTAAGCGGCGACAGCAGTCAAAGCGATTCTTCAACGGAACAGAGCGGTGAGAGCTCGGTAAGTGTGCCTGTTTCAAGCAATGACAGCTCGCCGTTGGTTTACGACAGTGAGTACAGCGTTCAGCACTCCGTACTCGGCGCTGTGATCATGAAATACCGCGGCGGTGGCGGCGATGTTGTTATCCCGTCGGAGCTGGAGGGGAGGAGCGTCGCGGAGATAGGCGGCAGCGCGTTCAGCAAGCGCATAGATATTACGGGGATAACGGTTCCCGACAGTGTTGTCGTGATCGAAGAGGGCGCTTTCCGTGATTGTCCGTCACTCAGAACAGTACTGCTCGGCAAGGGCGTCACAAAAATTGACGATAGTCTGTTTTACGGCTGCACAAGTCTTACAGCGGTAAAACTCCGCGGCGATGTTGAAGAAATAGGATCGTTTGCGTTTTATAATTGTAATGGTTTTAAAAGCATAACGCTGCCCAAGAGCGTTGATAAGATCGGGGAAAGCGCTTTTCAAGGGTGTTCGGGACTTAATTCTGTGACATTTGGCAGCGGTCTGCGGAATATCGGGGATAATGCGTTTTCCGGCTGCACCGGTCTTGGCGCGATAACTATCCCCGACAGTGTAAAAAAGATCGGACGCGGAGCGTTTGATATGTGCAGGAACATTCGGGTCAGATATAAGGGTGACATATATGATCACGAGCATATAGATGATCTATATAAGGCAGTCAATGGCGGGTGAACAGGAGACCGATCCTTTTTTTGCACGTAAAACAGCAAAAAACGACAATGAGCTATAATTATACTGCGGTAAATAAATTCACGCAAGTTGATTAAATTGATCGACTCAAGTCGATAAAATAATAGAATACGCGGCAGAAATAATTTCTGCCGCGTTAAATTTTGGGTGATATTCTTAATCTTCGTCTTCTATGATGATATTCTTGCGGTCAATCTCCAGTGTCGGAGCAAGTCTTCCAAGTTCGTCATAGGCGACGGTTATCGTTACGCCAAGCACGGCGTTTTTCAGCGATGTGAAATTCAGCGGATTGTTCGCAACGACCTCATATGTATATGCAAGTGTTATTGAAGCCGGTACTCCCTCTGCGCCTTTGAATACCATGCGGAAGCTGTCGCAGTCCCTGAAGGCGAAAGCCGCTCCGGCGCCGTCCTCCAGAATGAGGGGATCAATGACGTTTTTGCGCTCAATAAATTCCACTTCGCCGTCCTCGTCCTCGTCGTCATCATCATAAACATTCTGTACGGCGATGATATGTCCCTGAGCAAGTCCGGCTGTCAGACCGAGGTTCTTGTACATAAAGTCGGGAGTGGTAGGCTCACCGTCCTCGTCAAGACCATTATAAACGCTGCCCGAGAGCACAAAGGTATTGGTGTCCTCTTGTGTTACGGTAAAGGTGAACACGGGCGCGTATATGATATTCTGATATGTCGCCAGAAGCTCGGTCATCTGCTCGGCGGTGATCTGTCCTTCCTCGTTCTCGTTCATCGCGTTGACAATTCCGGAAAGTGTCTCGTTGGCGTTCAGGTCTGATGTGTAGATGCGCGTGATGCTCATCTGCCCGCCGTTGGTCTGCTTGATGTCTCCGCAGGAGATCAGATCATGCGAATTCAGCATAAACAGAAGATACAGCGCCAATGCCGCCAATAGAAGTACAACAAGAAAGATTCCCAATACAAGTTTCATAGCTGCTCCTTACATACAATAAAGATTTGTGTCCCAATCGGGGATATACGGATGATGCCGCATATAGAATTTGTACTTTTTGTTCAGCTTTGCCACAAGAAGCGGCAGCTCGAACATATCCTCGCTGCGGTGATAAAGCGCAATATTCAGCTTAGGTCTGCACGCGGTTATGGTCGATTCCGCTCCGCGCAGAGCCTCGCGCTCGTTGCCCTCAACATCAAACTTGATATATGTCGCCTCGCCGCCCTGCAGCATGGTGTCCACTGTCATCATTCTGACCTCTCGGATGCGTGAGGTCCTTTTCGGATCACCGTTATCGGAAACGGCGCGGCTCCCTCTGCCTTTGCTCAGGCTGAACACCGCGGTGGTGTTCTCGCTCCATGCGCCGCAGTTGTAGCACTCCATCAGCGCGGGGCCTATCATATAAAGACGGCGCTTGAGCTTTCGGTAGCTTTTGCCGTCCGGTTCCATGGCATATAGCTTTTTGAACTGCATGGAGGTCTCATTAAGGAACTCCACGAGCGTGTCGCCGTCATATGCGCCGAGGTCGACGTAGGTTTCCTCAATGCCGATATTCAGCAGATCGAATTTTTCGTCGGAGGGCGTTTCCACTGCTCTCAGATACTTAAGATCCCCGGAAAGCTTGTAGCGGATGACGTTCTCAAAGACCTTCTTCGACTGCTCGTCCGCCAGCATTTTATAGACGGTCTGCAGCTCGGACTTATGAGCTTCGGCAAATTCAAGGTCGAAAAGCGTTTCGCCCGTCACGGGGACGTTGGGAGCATAAAGCTCGTGCTTCTTTGATATCTCGTAAATATGCTCCATAACGTCGGGCAGCTGCGTGCCGAAGCATACTAAGATCACGAAATCATCACCGTACTGCTCTTCGATCTCGGAGAGCTTTTTTACACGGTGTCCGAGGAAGCTGTGTCCGCGGACAAACTCGTCGCTTGCCATGATCTCGGATATCCAAACGCGCTTTTCCTCCAGCACGGCGTTGATCTTTTCCGCGCCGTCGCCCATGCCGTAAAGCACTACGGGCTTATCACACTGCTGCAGATACTCCCACAGGTCAAAATCTATTTCATCAATAAAGAAAGACATTGAAAATCTCCCGGTTATTCAAGATGGCTCTTGTTTACTTCATCGGTACATTCCACAAAGATCTCGGTGATATCCGAGCTTTTCAGCCCGTATTTCTCAACAAGCTCATCGAGGGTCTCCCACTCCGCCCGCGCGTGAGCCAGCGTCATTTCAAAGACATCGCTGTAAAGACCGCCGCGGCGGAGCAGACCGCGCTTGATGTTGTCGGTAAGCGGGAACTCCTCAAGTGCCAGCGCCAGCATTTTATCGCCGCTGTACACGACCATCGAGAGCAGTCCCATAAGATAGAAGGACTCGCAGTCGGGCGCGGCTTCGGGTATGCGCATGGCGATCTTGCGGCAGAACTTGGCGTTCAGCAGCGAAAGGCGCATAGCCTCAAGACTGTCGTTGTTGGTGATCTTCTGCATTCCCATAAGGTAGACCCATTCGCGGAGATAATCCAGTCCGAGAATTATTATCGCCTGATTAATAGTGGAGACCTTATTGGATACGCCGAAGTAGACGGAATTTATAAGGCGCAGAATACGCTGGCACATCGCCGTGTCGCGGGAAAGTATCTCGACTATGTCCGAGATCTCAGGCTCAGGCTGTGCCATAAGCCGCATTACCTCCATGATATTTACGGGCAGCGGCTGAACGCTGTTTCCCGACATTATGGAGGGCTTTGCGAAATAATAGCCCTGCATATATGTGCATCCGAGCTTTCTGGCGTACTCCAGCTCCTCGCGCGTCTCGATCTTTTCCGCGAGCATTATCTTATTGGAATAACGGCAGACGTAAGCAGTTTCCTCTATGAACTTCTGCGGGGTGCGGAAGTCGATCTTCACCAGATCGCCAAGCTGGAACAGCTCGCTGTAAGCGTTGGAATACTCAAAATCATCAAGCGCTATGGTATAGCCAAGCTCGCGCAGCTCCTGCACGGAGTCGAGCAGATCATTGTCGGTGAGCTGATTCTCAAGAACCTCCACTACCAATATGTCCGGTGAGATCAGCTTCGGGATACCGCGCCGCAAAAGGTTTTCGGTGAAGTTTATAAAAGCGCGCGCGTTTCCTATAACGTTCTTGACGTTCAATCCGAAGAACGCGTTGGTGAACACATCGGCGGTGGATTCGTCTCCCGAAACGCCGTTGTAAATATTTTCCGTCCCGTTGCTGCGGTAGAGCAGCTCGTAAGCGTACAGATTGTTGTCCTGATCGAAGATCGGCTGACGCGCCATATAAACGTCCATATCCCCGCTCCCCCTTTTCCGATTATATATAATACATTATACAATATTTCAGATTTTTTTTCAAGTCATATGAAAATGCTTTTGCTAATAATGGCTTTTTTTGTGTATTATTAACAAAAAACAGAGCGGATTTTTATATTAAAGAACAACATTGCGTGGGTGACTGCAAATTTCAAAATCGACTAAGATCAACAATTTAATTGGCTAGGGCAGAGCGAAGCTCTGCCCGCGGACTGTAGAAAAAGTTATTTTAAGCCGAGAACCATGCGCCAAACTTGATCACAAGCTACCGAGCCAAGGACAACATTGCGTGGGTGACTGCAAATTTCAAATGAATAATTTGTGGATTTCTGGCAAAACTACCAATATCGTCCAAAGAAAATACTCTTTTTACGAAAGGATCGTGTATTATGAAAAGAAGAAGAAACGAAAAGCAGAATGTCAAGCTCATTGGCGCAGCATCAGTGCTCGGTGCGGCGGCGGTCGCTGTCGCGGTGTTCGCGGCATATCGGACTACCACCAACCGGCTTATTCCGACAGGAACAACAAGTACCTACACATACAGCTCGTCGAACAAGTCGGACGTTCCCGTGCAGAACAACATTTCCAACGTCCCAATCGGCAGCTCGAAGCCATCCTCTGACAAATCAAGCACCATATCGAGCAGCTCGAAGCCGTCCGCAGTGGAGACAAACAAGCCCGTCACTGTGGAGATCGGCAACATCATGCCTGTTGAGGGCGAGGTCTCTCACCCGTTCAGCAACGGGGAAATGGTGAAGTCCGAGACGCTCGGTGTCTGGAAAACGCACGACGGATGCGATATACTCTGCGATGTCGGCACAGACGTTAAATCAATGTCTGAGGGTACGGTCAAGATGATCGACAGCTCATCGATCTGGGGAGTGTGCGTTACCGTGGAGCAGTCAAACGGTCTGGAGGTTAGGTACTGCGGTCTTGCAAAGGAACTGAACGTTAAGGCGGGCGCCGCGGTCAAGCAGGGGGAGATCCTCGGAAAAACGGGAGATACCAACCAGGCGGAAATGCTCCAGCAGCCGCACCTTCATCTCGCGGTGAAGCGAGGAGGAAAATGGATCGACCCCATGTCGGTTATCGATAAATAAAAACTGTCCGGCGCGGGCAAAACCGCGCCGGAATCGCTTTGTTTAGGATAGCTTGTTATACATTATAATATGCGGTATTCCGTCCTCAAGAATCTCTTCCGAGCATTGACGGAATCCCAGCTTTTCATAAAAGCCGCGTGCGTACACCTGCGCTTCGATCTTTACAATGTCCGCGCCGAGCTGTTCACGCGCGAATTTCAGTCCCGCTTTAACGATCTCCGCTCCATATCTCTTGCCGCGCCGCGTCGTGACGATCCTTCCAAGCGCAGGTTTGTCAAAGGATACACCCTTGTCCAGAACACGAAGGTATGCCGCGATCCCGTTTTCATCTCGCAGAAAAATATGAAAGGCGTTCTGATCCTTTCCGTCGATCTCGCGGTATGGACAGTTCTGCTCAACTACAAATATATCAACGCGGATCTTTAATATAGCATATAATTCCTCAAGCGTCAGCTCGCTGAAATGTTTTATTTTCAGTTCCATTTATGCTTCTCATCCTCCATTTGTGAAGCTTGATGGTATTGGCACAAAAAACCTTTACATAAATTATAAATGGAGATCCGATATTTGTCAACCGGCGTTTTAGCTCTTTTTTTAGCGGATTTTTGGTGATTATTCACAAAAGTTTTAAATAATTCAGGCCTTTTTTTAAAAGCTGTTGACTTTTGGAGGTGGTTTTGTTATAATATAATATAGGAATAATATACAATTTTTATTATACTAAACCGATAAAATTATACAAAATCATTAAAGAGCGGACAGGAGGTGGATCGGTGTGATCGCGAGTGTTTCCTTTGACATTGCGGGATTGTTTGTTCTTACTATCTTGATCATGTCGGTCATTCTCCGAAAGATGACCAAGGGCAACGCAAATCGTTTGTTTATGCTGTCTATGCTCAGCGCCCTGATCGCCTGCTCGTTTGATATAATTTCAGTGTTTGTTGATCATTCCGGGGCAGACAACGCGTTTATCATCACCTTCGCTCACACCGGGTATCTGATATTTCATAATGCCCAGGCTCCGCTGCACGTTTTCTTTCTGATAAATTTCACCGATACTTGGCACAAGGTGCGCCGCAATGTTCCCTTAAAGGTGGTTCTGTTCGTGCCATATGCGATAACGCTGCTTTTGCTGCTTATTAATCCGTTCACCAAGATGCTCTTTACTGTCGCGGACGGTTATGAGCACTCGTGGGGATTTTATACTATGTACGGGCTTGTGGCACCGTATATTGTAGTGGATTCCTTCTACGTTCTCAAGTACCGCAATCAGATGGAGATACGCAAGATCCTTGCGCTGTTTTCAATGGTAGTGTTCCTGCTTATCGCGATAGTGATACATCTTGTTGTTCCCGTGCTGCGTGTGGAGTGCTTTGCCAACGCCGCAGCGCTGCTGATGGTGAGCGTTACCATACAGCGTCCCGAGGATTATATCGACACGTTCACCGGACTGTATAAGCACAGCGCCTATGCGAATGATCTCAGACGCACATTCAAGAACGGCAAGCACGTTCATATTGTAATGATAAACATCGGGAACTATTCCGCGATCCAGAATATGATAGGATATGAGATGTCCATTGTTCTGCTGAAGGATATTGCGGAGAGGATCGAGAATATTGCTTTGGCGCAGAAGGCGCGGTGTTCGCTCTACTTTCTTGACAGAGGCCGCTATCGTATGGTATTTGACGAGGATGACCGCGATAAGGCGGAGGAATGTGCCGAGGCGGTGGTGAACGAGCTGAAGGAGCGCTCGAGGTTCAGCGGCTTTGACATTACGCTGACTCCCTGCGTTGTGCTGGCGCGGTGTCCCGAGGAGATCGAGAGCTTTAAGTCGCTGATGGCGTTCGGTATGGACTTCCACGAAAAGCACGCGTACAGCGGGCGGTATGTCGAAGCGTCCGAGGTCTACGATCCGGAGGAATTCGCTATCCAGAACAACATCGATTCCATCATAGACCGCGCCTTGGAACGAAACAGCTTCCAGGTGTATTATCAGCCGATCTATTCGGTGGAGCGCGGCAAATTCGTTTCAGCCGAGGCACTGCTTCGATTGTATGACGACGAGCACGGGTTTATCTCGCCCGAGATACTCGTTCCCGCCGCGGAGCGCAGCGGCGCAATACACAAGATCGGCGCCTTCGTGTTTGAAGAGGTGTGCAAGTTCATTTCTGGTGATGAATATAAGCGCCTGGGGCTGGACTACATCGAGGTCAATCTGTCGGTCGCTCAGTGTATGCACAGCGATCTGGCGGATCTTATCCTTGATACCATGCGAAAGTATGATATATGCGCGGACAGCATAAATCTTGAGATCACGGAGACCGCCGCGTCATACGCACAGCGCGTTATGCAGGAGAACCTTAACAAGCTGTCACGCGCGGGACTGTCGTTCTCGCTGGACGACTACGGCACGGGTTATTCAAATATGAAGCGCGTTATCTCGCTGCCGCTGAAGATCGTCAAGCTGGATAAGTCGTTTGTTGACGAACAGCATAATCCCAAGATGTGGATATTCCTCCAGAACACAGTGAAGATGCTGAAGGATATGAAGATGGAGATCGTAGTCGAGGGTATCGAAACGCATGAGATGGTGGAGATGTTCTCCAATCTGAAATGCGACTTCATTCAGGGCTACTTCTTCTCAAAGCCGCTTTGCAAGGACGAATTTGTGAGATTTATCACGGCTTCTTCAGCGGCTCTTGGCGCTTCAAGGGCGCTTGAGTAAAATCAGAGCAGATTGATCCCCGCCGCGTATACGGCGGGGATCTTAGCTGGTTTTATAATGTTGACGAGGGGCTGTTTATCAAAAAATTTCAAAACCGGGCAGCACTGCGTGTTGCCCTAGCCGCCCCCGCAAGCGTGTTTCGCTGCGCGAAACCCACTTGTGGGAGCGCTTTTTGAAAT
>JAIEDJ010000241.1 GCA_029068025.1 Oscillospiraceae bacterium
GGATTCCCACGTGCGGTTTTGTTCATGCTGATTTCTTCTGGATGATCTGTCTATTTTTGTCAACGAGCTTTAATGTCTTTCTGTATCTTCCTATGTCCGACGCGCAGCCTGCCGCTACGGTTATGTATGTCTTGCCGTCCTTTACAAATACGCCAATAAGGCAGTTTCCCGCATTTTTGGTCGTGCCGGTTTTCAGGCCTATCGCTTCCGAACAGTAAAACCTGCTGCCGGGATCGATCAGCTTGTTTGAATTTGTCCATGTGATGCTTTCGCCCGACTCGAATATGACGAAACGCTGCTGTGTTTTGGCAATCTCGCGTATCTCGGGGAACGTCAGCGCGTATTCCGCGAGCTTTACCAGATCGTAAACGGTGGTGTAGTGGTCGGGATCGTCCCAGCCGTCGGGATTCGTGAAATGACTGCTGTTCATTTCAAGCTCGGCTGCAAGCTCGTTCATCATTTTGCAGAAATATCCAACGGCTTGTTCGTCGGAAAGCTCTTCGCCGCTGACCTTCCGCGCGGTGTATACGGCGGTGGTATATGCCGCGTCGTTACCGGATACCATCAGCATACCCGAGATCAGATCGTACAGCTTCAAACGGTGTCCCGGCAGTATGAAGCTGACGCTGGAGCCCTTTTGCACAAGACCGCGCTCGGTGCCGACCGTGATCACCTCATCGGCGCTGCTATTCCGCAGCGCGACGCACGCTGTCATCAGCTTGGTAAGGCTGGCGGGGGCGATCCTTTCCCGGGCGTTTTCCGCCGACAGCATCGCGTGGTCATCAACGCAATAGAGAGCGCAAGCCTTGCAGCTGTTAAGAATATTCCCTGCAATGACGCATACCGCGGTGATCAATATCACGCACGCCGTGATGATCACAAACGTGGGTTTGATTCGTTTTTTCATTGAAATGTTCTCCTTATTTTAAAAAATTTCAAAATTCGAACTTGACTGCAGCGTTTTGCGCAGCATAATGCGAGCAGCCAAGTCCGAACCGGTCGAAATTCGCTGCGCCATTATAACGTTGATCTTGGCGTTTGATTTAAAAAAATTCAAATTTCCATACCTTTTGTTTTGGTGTTCGGTTGTAGTCTGCAAGAACATTCTATCAAACGCGCGTAGCGATTTCAACGTGTTTTTCGGAACATCAGTTTATCTTTAGAAATCTTAAGAATTTCGTAATAAATAATTTTGGAATAATTCACAAATTCTTTTGACGGAGCGGACGCTATTCCGGCAAAAAACACGAAAAAGCTATGCTTGTGTGTGCGGAGTGCCGAAATTAGCGCGGATATATTTACATATAATGTAATAAAAACCAAAAATTGTAAGCAAAAATGAAAGTTTAAAATAAAAAACTTGCAAAAACCGCTTGACTTTTTATTTTAACAGTGGTATAATGTTAGTGTTGAAGAGTGTTGAAAAAACGCGGATTTCATTTATTCAACACGATCAGCGGCTTTCGGCGCAATGGTGCGGATGAAATATCCCGCCGCGCACATTGTGAATTTTTCCCGCGCGAATTATTGCGCAGGGCAGACAATAAGGACAGAAGGTGTTTTGTCCTCCAAAAGGAGTAGTGAGCTTAATGTTATTGAGAGAGGGAGAAACAAGGATCCCGGCGGGCTGCGCGATCTCGGGCTTCATCAACAGAAGCGGCAGACGCACGAGCGGCAGCGTCATCGTGAATTCCATCGGCTGTATGCACGAGCGTTCCAACGGTCTCGGCGGCGGCTTCGCCGGATACGGGATATACCCGGAGTATAAGGATCAGTACGCGTTTCATGTATTTTACGACAGCCCCGAGGCACGCGTTAAAACAGAGGAATTCCTTGACAGGCACTTTGACGTTGTGAATCTGTCGAGAATTCCCGTGCGCAAGAATCCGAACATCACCGACGAGCCGCTTATCTGGCGGTATTTCGTCAATCCGCTTCCTACAAAGCTCAAGGACAGCCAGCTTGACGAGCGGACGTTCGTAGCGAAGTGCGTTATCAAGATCAACGACAAGATAAACGGCGCTTATGTGTTCTCGAGCGGCAAGAATATGGGCGTGTTCAAGGCTGTGGGTTATCCTGAGGACGTCGGCGACTTCTACAGACTTGAGGAGTACAGCGGCTGGGCATGGACGGTACACGGACGCTATCCGACGAATACTCCCGGCTGGTGGGGCGGCGCGCACCCGTTCGCGCTGCTGGATTATACGATAGTACATAACGGCGAGATCTCGTCCTATGACGCAAACCGCCGCTTTATCGAGATGTTCGGCTATAAGTGCAATCTGCTTACCGATACCGAGGTAATTACATATATTATAGATTATCTTCACAGACGGCTGGAAATGCCGCTGGAGGACGTAGCGAAGGTCATTGCTTCGCCATTCTGGAGCGAGCTGGAGAGCGGAAAGTTCTCGCCCGAGGAGACCGAAAAGATCAAGCATTTCAGAAATGTATATTCGAGCTTGCTGATCACGGGTCCGTTCTCGATAATACTCGGTTTCAATAACGGGCTTATGGCGCTCAACGACAGGCTTAAGCTGCGCTCGATGGTGGCTGCCGAGAAGGGCGATACGGTTTATATTTCGTCCGAGGAATGTTCGATCCGCACGATGTGTCCAGATCTTGACAGGATCTGGAGCCCGCGCGGCGGCGAGCCGATCATTGTTACCTTAGACAAGGATGCTCAGGAAAGGAGGGCGGATTAATTATGGCTATCAATTATATGAACGCTCTCTTTGAGGTGGTCCTCACTCCCGACCGCTGCGGTAAGTGCCGCGTTT
>JAIEDJ010000242.1 GCA_029068025.1 Oscillospiraceae bacterium
CGGGTCCATCATCATGCGTTCCAGGCCCTCCAGAGGGGTGCCGCCTATAAAATATCGTGTCATGGTTTTTTCCTTTAAAATCCCAATTCCCCGCAATACTATCAATTTTATCTCTGCCCTTGATTCAAGTCTTGCCGAAAACGTATTTGAATTTTGAATCAGCTGTTATCGAGGTTCTTTATGTAAAAAACAGGATAAAAAACGGTGATCTCATCAGATCCGCCGGTCAATCACAAAACCCCGGATTCGCGCGTGAATCCGGGGTTTTGCCAGAGTATGAAGAATATGCGTTACGGCATTTTATTGTTGATCGAGTCAAGCTCGGACTGAACTGCCATTTTGATGGATTCCTTCGTCTCCGACCATGCAACGCCCGCATTATAGGTTTCTTTCATAGGGTTGTTGATCAGATCGTTGACCGTGTCGTTTACCGCGGTGTAGAATTCGATCATGGGGTGTTCCTCGGTCATCTTACGCGTTTTCAGCAGCATATCGTACATATCCTGCGACCAACCGTAATCCTCGAAGATCTGCTCCTGTTCCATCGCCTGCACCGCCTCGTTATCGCGGCAGAGCATTATGGATTCTAGATATGCGGCAACACCCTTGGGGTTCTTCGCGCCGGCGCAGATTGTAAAGCCCGTAATAGAGGTCGGGAGGTAGTACTCATCCGTGTCGGGACAGCGCGGCATGGGAACGAACATGATGTCCTCCATTTCGCCGTAATCTGAGAGATCTGCTTCATACAGCGCCCAGATTCCGCAGGGATAGAACAGCGTTTTGCCCATTCCGATATAGGAGGGGTAAATCTGCCAGCCTCTTTCCGACTTCGGGCAGGGAAGCTCTTGCCGGTTGAGCTTGAGCATAAAGTTCTGTACCAGTTCAATCATCGGGTTGTCGAGGTTCTGAACGATCTTTCCGTCTTCCATTCCGATATACGGAACGCCCGTCGTCAGCGAGATCGCACCCTCGAACCACCAGCCGTCAATACCGTACTTGTCTTCGGAGGGATTGTTGAACGCTACCATCATATCGTAAAACGTATCCCATGTCCAGTTGCCTTCTTCCAAGAGCTTTACGGGATCCTGAAGACCGTTTTCCTCAATGGTTTTCTTGTTGTAGATCATGACTACGCCCGCGTCCGTTCCCGTCGCGCCGACATAGTGCTTTCCGTTAAAGACGAAAAGGTCGTTGATCTCCTTCGTCGGTGCCCAAAGCTCGGAGTCGAAATCCACGTAGTCGTCCATCGGCTCGAACATCATGTTGTTCACAACGCCTTGCGGGAAGCAGTCGAGATCGCCCGCGCTGAACATATCGGGCGAATCACCCGCGGCAACCATTTTTCCGAGCGTAGCGTAGCGGTCATCCCACGTGCATTGGATATATTCAATCTTACCGCCGTAGTTCGTTTCGAACAGCTCCAGAGAGGGCTGCTTCGGTTTTCCTTCCTTAGGGTTGATGTCCCACGAGGAGAGGAATTTCACCGTTCCGTTTTCAAGCTTTTCTCCCGATACCTCGATCTCCGCGATCGCCGATACTTGTTCTTCTTTTAGCGTTGCGGCAGGTGTTGTTGTCGTTTGCGGCGAGGGGGTTGTTGTGGTTGTATCCGTAGACCGCTGACTGCTCGACTGGGAGCAGCCTACTGCGTTCAGGAGCAGGATCCCTGTCATGACCGCCGTGATCACTTTTCTTTTTTTCATTATTATAACCTTCCTTTCTGAAATGTGCGGATCCTTCAATCCGATCTTTTTTTAAATTATAGCTTATTTTATAACACAAATGTATCATATTCTTGCGAATTATAACAGAATGCTGTACAAATCCGGAAACGATCGGACTGACGGGGATTTATAGCAGAGATCGGGGACTTCTTTTTCTGTTTGTTCAATATCTGCTGCGAAATCACTATTGTGAAAACTGATGAAAAGCGGAAAGTCTTGACGGATACGGAAAGAAATGCTATAATAAAGGTCGCTTCATGTTTGGATACAAGGCAAATTGAAGGGAGGGATCGTCCATGAGGTTTCAAGAAATCACGGTGTGTCTGGATATGTACGGCTGCCCCAATCGGTGCAGGCATTGCTGGCTGGGCGTGACCCCCAACGGCAATATGCCGGTTTCGGAGCTTGAATCTACGGCAAAGCAATTTCGTTCCTTTACGGACTGTCTGCAAATTTATGATTGGTACCGCGAACCCGATTATAAGGAGAATTACCGCGAGCTTTATGCGCTGTGTAATCGGCTTTCCGATCAGCCGATCGAGCATTTTGAGCTGGTCAGCTTTTGGCGGGTCGTCCGAGATCCGGAATATGTGCGGTGGCTTCGTTCACTTGGACTGAAAAATGCCCAGCTGACCATTTTCGGCGGCGAGGAAACAACCGATTTTACCATTGGTCGGAAAGGCGCGTATGCGGAAATATTAAAGGCAATTGAAATTCTGACGGAAAATCATATTGCGCCGCGTGTTCAGATGTTCATCAATAAGAATAATGTGAACGAATTGGAGGATGTTGAGAATCTGATTCAGTCTCTCGATCTGGAGGATCGCTGTAAATCGTTCGGCGGCGCGTTTTCGTTTTTCCTGCACCAAGGCTCATGCGACGGAGAAAGCGAAAAGCTGTACGACGTCAGGGTCACGCCCCTGGGAGT
>JAIEDJ010000243.1 GCA_029068025.1 Oscillospiraceae bacterium
TTGTCAGCTCGCCGAATTTAAGCGCTTCCTCGATAGCCTTGCCCGGGTTGTTGGAGTGAACGTGCACCTTGATGATCTCCTCGTCGTCCACGACCACCACGCAGTCGCCTATAGTTTCAAGGAACGCCCTCAGCGCGATGGGATCCTTAGCGTTGCCCTTGCGGACGATAAACTCCGTGCAGTACGCGAACTTTATCTCCTCGGAGGAAGCCGCCACAGCCGCGGGCGCGGAGGGCTTGATCTCGTCCGAACCGCTTATTATCCCGCCGCCGGACAGCACGGAATACATTCCCTCAAGAATAACGATAAATCCCTTGCCGCCCGCGTCAACAACGCCCGCCTTTTTCAGCGCGGGGAGCAGCTCGGGGGTCTTTTCAAGCGAGATCTCCGCCTGTTCGATATACTTCTTGAGAAATTCCGCCGCCGTAATGCCGGACTTCGCGTCTTCCGCGGTATTCTCGTAAGCCTCACGCGCTACCGTGAGGATCGTGCCCTCTGTCGGCTTCATAACCGACTTGTAAGCCGCGTCAACACCCAGCTTGAGCGCCGCGGACAGATCCCCGGCGGATGCCATTTCCTTGCCGCTGAGACCTTTTGACAGCCCTCTGAATATCAGCGAAAGAATAACGCCCGAGTTTCCTCTCGCGCCGCGCAGCATAGCCGACGCTGCCTTTTTCGCGACCTCGCCCGCAGCCGCGCTGTCGGGAGTGTTCTTAAGCTCCGCCGCCGCGTTGCTGATCGTCATCGACATATTTGTTCCCGTGTCGCCGTCGGGAACGGGGAACACATTAAGCTCGTCGACCGCCTGCTTTTGGTTTGAAATGTTATTCGCTCCCGATATAACAGCGTCGCGCAGGAGCTTTCCGCTAATCGTCATTTTACAATTTCCCTTTCCCAATGTTATACGCGGATCGAGTCAACATACACGTTGACCTTCTCCACCGATATCCCCGTGCTTTGCTCCACGGTATAACCGACCTTGTTTATGATCGAACGCACCACCGCGTTCATATTCACTCCGTACATCAGCGAGATGTGAAGATCGATGATCAGCTTTTCCTTCACGAACCTGACCCTCACCCCGTGCGGAATATCATCGTTTTTCTTTTTCCTGAACGCCGCCGCAAACGTTTCGCGCAGTCCCGCAACGTTCATCGAAATAACGCCGAAGCACTTTCTCACGGTATTCCCTATAAGCTCTGTAAAATATTCCGGAGAAATCGAGATCTTGCCGACATGATTCTGTAAAGTGATCATAAGCCCTCCTTATTTTAATTTGCAATTTGCGAACCGGCGAGCGAAGCTCGCCTAGCCAATCGACCCGGCTTGTCACGCTGCGCTGCGCTTCGCGCGCCAATCCGCGCCGATTGCTTTCGCAAATTGCCTGCGCCTTTATAACATTGTTCTTAGCGTGAGAGCCTTTGCTGCGTGTTTATTGCGTTGATCTTAGCTTGACGCGCCCTTATTGTGCTTTTATTGAGCTGATCTTGCCTTTAGATTTGCCTCGCCATACAGTTCATTATAACGCATCGTTTTGAACTTGTCAAGCAATATACTTCAACATAATACAAAACAATACAAATTTCCGCGCTCGCCTTTGTTTTGGATATGAAAAAACGCTGCCCCCATCCCCACAAACACACCGCGAGTTCACACTATAATTATACCCCTCGAAACAGGCTTGCATACTGCCGTAAAAAATTCGGGGAACGCTTTTGCGGCGTTCATCGCCGAACCGTTATCCGCAAATACTCCGAACACAGCTGCGCCGCTGCCCGAAAGACACGCGCCCTCCGCACCGAGCTCCGAAAGCCGCTTTGTGATCGCATCTATGCGCTCATCCTTGTACAGGCGCTGAAAGACATTATACAGCTTTTGGGGGAACGCTTCGCCAGAACTCAGAAAATCCTCAAGACCGCCGTTCCGCGGCAGCGGAGCCTCGTCAAATCTTTGATATGCGCCGCGCGTATCGCATTGAAAATCCGGCATGACCACAAGATAAACGCGCTCGGGAAGCGGTTCCGTATCATGCAGCTCTTCTCCGATACCCTTGCAGAGCTTGACCCCGCCGGTCATACAGAACGGAACGTCCGCGCCTATCGCTGCGCCGATCTCCGGAATCTGCTCGCCGCTCACCACGCCGCCGTAAAGACGGTTCAGTCCGATAAGCACGGCCGCCGCGTCCGCGCTGCCGCCGCCAAGCCCCGCGCCGTGCGGAATACGCTTTTCTATGCGGATATCAACGCCGCTGTTTTCGATGATCTCCTCGATCTCCTTAAAGAACACCGCAGCCGCCTTATAACAGATATTCCCCTCGTTTTCCGGGATAGACGGATCCGAACACGAAACGCGGATATCCGCGCCGCCGCGCTTAATCGTCACGATATCGCTCAGATCCACGCTCTGCATAACGCTTTCTATCAGATGATAGCCGTCCGCGCGCCTTCCCGTAATATCGAGATAAAGATTGAGCTTCGCGTTCGCGATAAGTGTGATCTCTGTCACTTCTTCAGCTCCTCAAGAAACTCGCGTATTCTCGCCAGCGCCGTCGTAAGGTGAGATACCGAGTATGCGTAAGAAACGCGCACATAACCCTCGCCGCTCTCGCCGAACGCCGACCCCGGCACCACGGCAACCTTCTTCTCCTTGACCAACCTCTCACAGAATTCCGCGCTGGAAAGCCCCGTCGACTTTATGCACGGGAACACATAGAACGCCCCCTCAGGCTCAAAGCAATCCAGACCCATATCGTTAAAGCCCTTGACGCACAGCCGCCGCCGCATATCATATTCCGAGATCATACGCTCCACATCATCACGGCACTTTTCCATGGCAACGATAGCCGCGTATTGGCTTACAGTCGGACTGGACATGATACAATATTGATGCAGCTTCAGCATCTGCTTGATAATAGGCTCGGGACCCGCCGTAAACCCAAGCCGCCAGCCCGTCATGGCAAACGTCTTTGAAAAGCCGTTGATAAGTATCGTGCGCTCGCGCATACCGTCCATCTCAACTATTGAAACGTGCTTTTCTCCGTTGTAAGTCATCTCGGCATAGATCTCGTCCGATAATACCACTATGTTCGTTCCGCGCAGAACCTCCGCGACAGCCTCAAGATCCTCGCGGCGCATTACCGCGCCCGTGGGATTGTTCGGATATGGCAGTATCAGTATCTTCGTCCTGTCGGTGATCTTCTCTTTGAGCGCCTTTGCCGTCAGGCGGAACTTATCCTCCGCGCGCGTCACGATAGGCACGGCAGTGCCGCCCATCATATTCACGATAGGCGAATAGCACACAAAGCTCGGCTCGGGAACAAGCACCTCGTCGCCCGGCTCTATGATCGCCCTCACAGCGAGATCAATAGCCTCCGAGCCGCCCACTGTAATGATGACCTCGCTCTCGGGATCGTAATCAGTCCGAATAAAGTTCTTGAGATAGCGGCAGACCGTGCGGCGCAGCTCGATAAGACCACGGTTGGCGGTGTATGCCGTCTTGCCCTTTTCGAGAATATTTATTGCTTCCTTGCGTGCCGCCCAAGGGGTCTTAAAATCGGGTTCTCCGACAGAAAGCGAGATCACGCCCTCGATACGCTGGGCGATATCAAAGAACTTGCGTATTCCGGACGGCTGAATATCGCTTATCTTTTTCGGAATAATCTTTTCGTAGTCAATCACGGAGAAACCATGCCCCTTTCATCGAAGCTGTCCTCGTTGAAAACGTGCTTCTTCTCCTTGTATCTGCGGAGAATAAAATGTGTCGTTGTCGAGATAACGCCGTCCAGTACGGCAAGCTGCTCCGACACGAACAGCGCCACCTTTCTAAGGCTCGTGCCCGAGATAGTCACTGACAGATCATACGCTCCCGACAGCAGATATACGCTGTCCACCTCGTCATATTCCATGATCGTGTGCGCCAGATCGTCAAATCCCCCGTCCTTCACGGGCGTGACCTTGATCTCGATTATCGCGGTAACTCCGGTCTCATCCGCCTTCTCCTCGTCGACGATCGCCGAGTATCCGATGATTATTCCGCTGCGCTCCAGCTGCGCTATCGCGTCGGAGACCTCCGCGGCGCTTGTTCCGAGCATAGCCGCCAGCTCCGAATCGGACAGCCGCGCGTTCTGCCGTAACAGATCTAGCAATTTATTAGTGTCCATAAATACCTCCCGATAAACTCAAATATTCGCCTTGTTTTTCGTTAAATTTCCCGTGCTTTTTCGAACAAAAATCCACACTTGAAAAAGCAGAGAAAAATAATTGTTTTGGCTTTATAAAAAGGATTTTCGTTATAAAATCCATCTCAAAAATACACAGTTTTTCAGCAAGAAAAAACACATTTACGAGCAAAAGATAATTTGTGAATATTCCTCACAAAAAATTTGGGATATTTGCTATGAAAAAAGCTTAGATTTTGATGAATTTCGGCTCTTTTTTCTCGAATACACAGACCTCGGAAAAGCCCAATTCTTTCAACAGCCCGCAGCCCTCGGAGATGCCCGAAGCCACGTCGCTTATTCGGTGAGCGTCCGAACCGACCGTGACCAGCCTGCCGCCAAGCTCACGGTAACGCATGATAAATTCCGCGCTTGGCATAGGACCTCCGAGACCGTGCCGATAGCCGGAGCAATTGACTTCCAGGGCTATTTCCTTGGAAATGATCGTTTGCAGGATCTTATCAATGACCGGTTTATGCGTCTCAAAAACAGCCCGCGACCGTTTGGTCTTATCTGTAACGAGACCGCTCGGCGTATCGACCCCGGTAAAACGCAGTATAAACGTCATATGCGCGAGTATGGAAAATTTTCCCCACTCAGCAAGCGAGAGCATTTCCTCGTAATGTTCCGCAATAGCGCGCCGTCTCTCGTGCTCGATATCAGAGATCAGATTTATATTCTTGTAATGCTCGGTGCGGTGTATCGAACCTATCACATAATCGAAATCATTCTCCGCGAGAATATGCTCGGCAGCCGCCGTATCGTGCAGCGCCTGACCGATCTCAACACCGAAGTACACGTTTATTCTCCCGTCATACTCGCGGTGAAGCTTCTCGTAAGTTGGTCTCATGTGCTTCAGCGCAGCCGCGGGATCCCACTTCTCATCACTGGCACGATCAAGCTCAAGGTGATCGGTAAGCCCGAAACGGCGTACTCCAAGCTCTGCGGCTCGGCTTGCCATCTCCTCGGGAGTATCGTTGCCGTCCGGAGAGATATTTGAATGAGTGTGGATGTCGACCAAAGCCATGTTATCCGGGGTTCCTTTCCGAAAATTTCCTATCCAAATTAATTTTACCAAAAAAATCACTATAAAACAAGTGGTTATTCGGTCTTATTTTATTATTTTATCACAAAATTTCTAATTTGTCTATAAATAAATTTACTTTTTTTAAAAAATCTTGTATAATAGAGAATGGAGGGGTGTGAGGCTGCGCCTCGAAGGGACGAAGTCCCGAAGCCGGCAATGAGCGTTCGTGCATAGCACGAATGCCATTGCGTTTAACAAAACAGCTTTGCTGTTTTGTTAAACCGCACCAAAGGGCATCGCCCTTTGGAAACCCTTGCGGCGGAGCTGCGTCAAATGGCGCTGCCATTGGAACCTTGCAGCAAAGCTGCGTCAAAGAGCGCTGCGTTTTTTCGCGAAGCGCAAAATGTACCATATTCATCAAATTTATATCCAGGAGGAACAAAACCTATGAGAGCAGTAGTTGCCGTTATCGGTAAGGACACAGTCGGCATTCTCGCGAAAGTCAGCGGGATATGCGCGGAATACAGAGCAAACGTCATGGATGTGACCCAGACCATTATGCAGGATCTGTTCGCTATGACCATGCTTATCGAGATCTCAAAGCTCACCATCGACTACATCGACTTTGCCGAGAAGCTCAAAGCCGCAGGCACCGAAATGAATCTTCAAGTCCACGTTATGCACGAGGACATCTTCAATTCCATGCACAAGATCTGACGGGAGGACGCGTTATGGCTATGTTAAACACAGGTGATATCCTTGAGACTATCAAGATGATCCAGGAGGAAAACCTCGATATCCGCACCATAACCATGGGCATTTCGCTCATCGACTGCATTGACAGCGATATCGACCGTGCCTGCGACAAGATCTACGAGAAAATGATGCGCCGCGCCGAAAATCTCGTGAAAACCGGCGAGGACATCGAAAAGCAGTACGGTATTCCGATCATAAACAAGCGCATTTCCGTTACACCCATCGCAATAGTAGCGGCGGCGACCAAGCAATCCCCCGTAAAGTTCGCCAAGACGCTCCAGCGCGTTGCCGAGGGCACAGGCGTGAACTACATCGGCGGCTATTCCGCGCTTGTCCACAAGGGCTTCTCCGCCGGAGACAAGGAGCTTATCGAATCTATCCCCGAAGCGCTTGCAGAGACCACCAACGTCTGCTCATCGGTGAACGTCGGCTCCACCAAGGCGGGAATAAATATGGACGCGGTCGCGATGATGGGAAAGATCATCAGGCAAGCGTCCGAGAAGACCAAGAACGACCATTGCTTCGGTGCGGCGAAGATTGTTGTATTCTGCAACGCCCCCGAGGACAACCCCTTCATGGCAGGCGCGTTCCACGGAGTCGGCGAGTACGACACCGAGATCAACGTCGGCGTATCGGGGCCGGGAGTAGTCCGCGCGGCTCTCTCCAAGCACCCCGACGCGAACATCAGTGAGATCGCGGACGTTATCAAGAAAACCGCGTTCAAGATTACACGCATGGGTCAGCTCGTAGGCACGGAAGCGTCCAAGCGGCTGGGCGTGCCGTTCGGGATCGTGGATCTCTCGCTTGCCCCCACTCCCGCGGTCGGCGACTCTGTAGCGCATATCCTTGAGGAGATCGGGCTTGAAAGCTGCGGCGCTCACGGCACGACTGCCTGCCTTGCGCTGCTCAACGACGCGGTCAAGAAAGGCGGCGTTATGGCGTCCTCGCACGTCGGAGGACTTTCGGGCGCGTTCATCCCCGTATCGGAGGACGCAGGCATGATCGACGCTGTGAACCGCGGTGCGCTCACGCTTGAAAAGCTGGAAGCGATGACTGCTGTCTGCTCCGTGGGACTGGATATGATCGTAGTTCCCGGTGATACCTCCGCTGATACGATATCGGCTATCATAGCGGACGAAGCGGCGATAGGCATGGTGAACTCCAAGACCACCGCCGTGCGCGTTATCCCTGCCATAGGAATGAAAGAGGGCGAAACGCTGGAGTTCGGCGGACTGTTCGGCTCGGGACCCGTTATGAAGGTAAGCGGCTTCTCCGCGTCAAAGTTCATATCCAGAGGCGGACGCATACCCGCGCCGCTCCAGAGCCTGAAAAATTGACCGATTTTTTTGATCCTGTAAATATTGATCCCGCAAATCAAAAGCCGTTCGGAGCAAAACGCACCAAACGGCTTTTTGATTTCATTTTAATAAGATCATTCGCCCGGCTTCTCTATCGGCTGAAGCGTAGGCTGAGAACTCTGAAGATTGCTCTGCGCACCGTTAATGCTGTTTCGGAGAACTCTAAGATTTCCGAGATCCGTCGACAGCAGTTCCTCTATGCGGCGCAGCATTTTGTCTACGTAATCATTTGTGGACGCACGAAGATCGGTACAGTGATTCTGCTCGGCGCTCACCATCTCGGTAGCGCGGCGGCGCGCCTCCCTCACAAGATCGCTCTCGTCAAGCAGCTCCGCGCGGCGCTGCTCCGCCTTGCGGATAATGCTCTCCGCCTCGCGCTTTGCCTCGGCGATTATGTTGTTTTTATCGAGAACGACCTTCTGCGCCTGCTGTATCTCCATAGGCAGCACCATGCGCATATCAGTGATGACCTCGCTCATCTTGTCAACGTCGACCATGCTCTTTTTTCCGAACGGCACACGCGTAGCCTCGCTCAGAAGATCCTCAAGCATTTCAATAAGCTCTTCGATCGAATATGAATTTTCCATTTTACTTCCCCCTTATATGTTTCTCTTTAATTCAGCCGCGCGTTTTTTGGCGGCAAATTCCGCAGTGAGCTTCGCGGATATCTCCTCGTGAATGACCGCAGGCACATATTTTGACAGATCTCCGCCGAACATGGCGACCTGCTTTACCATGCTTGACGAAATAAATGTAGTATTGGCGCTTGCGGGAATAAACACCGTTTCCGCGCGAGGATTGAGAGCCTTATTCGTATCCGCCATCTGAAACTCATAATCAAAGTCCGCCGTTGCCCGCAGCCCCTTTACGATAACGTCGATCTCCGGACGCTTTTCAAAATAATCCGCCAACAGCCCATCAAAG
>JAIEDJ010000244.1 GCA_029068025.1 Oscillospiraceae bacterium
TCCTATGACGGGATCGCGCGCGCCCTTGCGCGCCAACGCGGTAAGCTCCCTTCCGTATCTTGACAAGACCGGGAATTCACAGCGCGGATTCTCTGTCTTTTTCGCGGACTTCGGCTCCGGTTTGCGTTCGGCGGAGTCGAAGCGCGGCGGCTCATAGCTCCTTGCGGAAACGTTGCCGTACAGCCGCGTAACGGTCTCTCCCCCAAGCTCCGCCAGCATTGAATAAGCGGTGCAGTCGCGGTCTGTAAGCAGCGCCAGCAAAATGTGCTCCGTGCCGACGTAGCCGTCATTCTTTGCGGCGGCTATCGAACGCGCGTTCAGCAGCAGCTTTTTAAGGCGCGGCGAAAAATCCTTTTCGTTTAGTTCCACGCTCTGCGCTATACCCGCACGGTCTTTCAGATGAAGTATCAGGTCACGGAACCGCACCTGCTGCCGCGCGAGAAGCACTCCCGCCGCGCTCTCCGAATTCTTAGCCAGAGCGCACAGGAGATGCTCGCTTCCAATATACGTATGTCCCATCTGTCCGGCTATGGTGATAGCTGAACCAAGCGCCTCCGCCGCCTCGCCGGAAAAACCCGGCACATTGTTCTGATTAGCCAAAATATCCCCCCGCTTTTCTGTTTTATTTCACGGTTCTATTATGGGAAATAAGGAAAAGAAATATTCAAAAAATGGAAATTCCCGAGTGAACAATCACTCGGGAGCGGCATGAGCAAGTTTTTTAAAAAGTTGATCTCGGCTGGTTTTATAACGTTGACGAGGGGCTGTTTATCAAAAAATTTCAAAAACGTGCGGTGCTACGCACCGCACTAGCCAAGTGCCGAATGCTCACTACGCGCCTTTGGCGCTCCGTTACGCTTCGGCACTTGCTTTTTGAAATTTCTCCTGCACCAGTAAAACGTTTATCTTGGCTTTCGCAAATTGCCTGCGCGTTTACAATGTTGATCTTGGCGCAGACGCTGAGATCAACAGTTAAAACGCGCAGGAGAAATTTCAAAAAGCAGTCCCGCTCGGCGGAGCGAACGCATTATGCGCTGCGCGCAAAACGCTAGTGAAGCGGAGCCGAGCGGGACTGGCTAGGTCGGCGCGTAGCGCCGACTGGTTTTGAAATTTCTTTTAAATAAACAGCCCCTCGTCAACGTTATAAAATTAGCCAAGATCAACCCTCAAAAGCTAAGATCAACGTTCAACAGGCTTATCCTTCGTCTGCTTTTTGCGGAAAACAAAAAACTTGCTTAAAATAAAATTGAGCACAAGTACGACGACGTTCGAGAACACCTTCGCGCAGAATTCGTAAATAAAGTTTTGTATTCCCGTAAGATCCACCAACAGGAACATTATAAGCAGATCCACAAAAAGCGTGGCGATCCTTGACGCGTAAAAAAGCAGCCCCTCCGACATGACCTTTCCAAAGGTGTTAGCATTGCTGTCGAAAACGTATACGCGGTTGGTAACAAACGCGAACGTCACCGACAAAAACCACGAGATGATAACAGGCAACGCGGTGTTGCTTTCTATTCCAAACGTCCCCGTAATGGAATAAATCCATTGCAGCCATCCCGGAACGCTCTCCTTATTTGGCAGAAGAACACGGCATATATAATAGGTCACCATCGAAACGATAGTCGTTCCTACTCCAAACACGAAATACAGGATCAGCTGTTTGTGATCTTTATAGAATTTCCTTCTTCCGTCCTTGGTTTTAAGCGACTTAAGCGCCTCCAAGACAGCTTTTAACTTCTCTTTGATATATATCCCCCCATAGTTAATTAGTTAAATAGTGATTCAGTAGTTAGTTTGATAGCGATTAGAGGTCAGCTTGACAGCGGTTAGCAGTTAGTATTAACGTTGATCTACGGGCAAAACCAACTGCTAACAGCTATTATACCATAATTCGCCAAAAAAATCAATAGTGTTTTAAAGAGCGCGAAATTTGTGAATATTTAACACTTATACACCCAATGAGCGCAAAATTTTGGTAAAACTATTGACAGTTGCCAAAAAGTGAGTTATAATATAAAGTGATATCGGCTTGAAAGAACTCAAAAGCCGAAAATGGGAATGTGGCGCCCGAATCTTTATTTACTAAACGGAGGATAAAAAAATGTCCGACAACTACATCAGAAGACTTCCCGTTTATCTGCTGCTGGACTGCAGCGGATCTATGGCGGGCGAGCCTATCGAGGCAGTGAAGCAGGGTATCAAAACGCTGATCTCGGAGCTTAAAGGAGATCCGCAGGCATTGGAAACGGCATTCCTTTCAATAATCACATTTGACAGCTCCGCGCGGCAGATAAGTCCGCTGACCGAGCTTATGCTCTTCAAGGAGCCTCAGATCCAGGCGGGCGGCGCTACGGCGCTCGGCGGAGCCTTAAAGGTTCTTGCGGACTGTATCTCGAACGAGGTGCGTACCTCCACTGCCACACAAAAGGGCGATTGGAAGCCCCTGGTATTCCTTATGACGGACGGCGCTCCCACTGACAATCTTGACGAAGGCATAGACGCCATAAAGCAGATCTCCGTCGGCAATATCATAGCTTGCGGAGCAGGCGCAAACGCAAACGCGAATACCTTGAAGAAAATTACAAACAATGTTTTAATGATGAATAACCTTACCGCCGGAGATATGGCGCAGTTTTTCGCATGGGTATCCAGCTCTATCAAAGCGTCCTCGAAGAGCATTGACGCAAAGCCCGGCGACCCCATCGAGCTGCCTCCGCCTCCGCAGGGATTCGTCATTGTGCCCTAATAGGTGAACTTAATGGACAAACAC
>JAIEDJ010000245.1 GCA_029068025.1 Oscillospiraceae bacterium
TGCTTTTTTACAGATTTTTATGTAATAAATAACTTTTTTGAAAGGACGGGAATCTGCCATGACTACGCAGACCACTGCTCGACACGATTCCGACAAGAGGGTCATCCGGACGAAAAAGGCGATCAAGGCGGCTCTTTTTAAGCTTCTGGAAAATAAAGACCTTTCTGTTGTTACGATCACTGAATTGACGCAGAAGGCGAATGTCAACAGGCGAACATTTTACACGCATTACCGTAATATTACCGATATCCTCAATGAGATAGAGGAGGATCTTGTGGCTGCGCTTACACAGCTTCTTCAGCGGTTTGACGCGAACGATTACAAGACCAGCACTTATAATTTGTTTATGGGTCTTGATGAATTGATCACAGTGGAGTTTGATTTTTATTTTCATCTTGTGCGCGTTGATATGCGCGGCGCTCTTATGTCAAGGCTCAAAAACGTGATAAAAAGCACGACGGACAGGGTCTTGATGCAGATCTGTTCGGGGTTCGGCACAGACGCCGAGATCATTTCCTCGTTTATCGTCGGAGGTTTCTTTAATACTTATCTCGATTGGCACAACCGAGAGGATCGCGTGCCTATCGAACACGCCGCGGAGCTTGCAAGCTGTATGGTGGCGTTCTGCGTGGATCAGGCGGGCAAGGCTGACGAGCGTCCTGCAGTATGAGTATTACAAATATTTATGGCGGCGGTCATTTGTGTGACCGCCGTTTTTATTCACCGTTTCAGACAGACCGCATATAATATCCCGAAAGGAGCGATCATTATGTGCGGAATTGCGGGCGAGATCAATTTTAAAAACGAAATTAACGAACAGATACTCCGTGAAATGAGTATTTGCCTTACGCCGCGCGGCCCCGACGCGGACGGCTTCTACAAGGACGAACACGTTTGTCTGGCGCACAGGCGGCTGATCGTCATAGATCCCGAAAACGGGAAACAGCCTATGACCGCGGGCAACTACACGCTGGTTTATAACGGCGAGTTGTACAACACCGACGAGCTTCGTGCCGGGCTTGTCGGGAAGGGTTATCAGTTTAACGGACACTCCGATACCGAGGTGGTGCTGAAGTCCTTTATCGAGTACGGCGAGCGATGTGTTGAGATGTTCAACGGGATCTTTGCGTTCGCCGTATGGGACAGGAAAGAACAACGCTTATTTATGGCGCGTGACAGGATCGGCGTAAAGCCGCTGTTCTACGCTGAAACAGACGGCGGAATTGTCTTCGCGAGCGAGATCAAGGCTTTGTTTAAGCACCCCGCCGTAAAGCCTGTCATTACTCGCGAAGGAGCGGCACAGATCATGCTGATAGGCCCCGCGAGGATCGTGGGGGACGGCGTGTTCCGCGATATACGCGATCTGCCCGCTGCGTACTGCGCGTGGTTCGACAGCGGCGGTCTGAAGGTCAAGCCTTACTGGAAGCTCAGCGCCAAGCCGCATGAGGAAAACTTCGAGGAATCGGCGCGGCATGTTCGCGAGCTGATATTTGACGCTGTTAAGCGGCAGCTGGTCAGCGATGTGGGGATATGCACGTTCCTTTCGGGCGGTCTGGACAGCTCGGTGATCTCGGCGATCGCGGCTAAGGAATTCGAGAAGCGCGGGGAAAAGCTGCACACGTTCTCCATCGATTATGTGCACAATCATGAGAACTTCCGTGCCAGCGAGTTCCAGCCTGATGAGGACGCGCCGTATGTCCGCAGAATGGCGGAGTTTATCGGCTCGGAGCATATCAATGTCGAGCTCGATACCCCTCAGCTCGCTGACGCGCTCGAGGATTCAACATTCGCACGGGATCTGCCCGGAATGGCGGATGTGGACAGTTCGCTGTTTTTGTTCTGCCGCGAGATCAAGAAGCATTTCTCGGTGGCGGTTTCCGGAGAGTGCGCGGATGAAATTTTTGGCGGATATCCTTGGTATCACAAGCCGGAGGTGCTGCATTATGACGGGTTCCCGTGGGCAACGAGCGTTCCGGAGCGCGGGGCGCTGATGAAGGATCCGCTTTCCCCCGGAGATGCCGAGGCGTTTGTTCGCCATGCGTATAACGACTGCCTCGCGGGTGTGGATTATCTTGACGGCGAGGATGCTTCACAACGGCGGTCGAGGGAGATGTTTATTCTTAACCTTAAGTATTTTATGGCGACGCTGCTTGACAGGAAAGACCGTATGAGCATGGCTCACGGGCTGGAGGTGCGCGTTCCGTTCTGCGACTATCGGCTTGTTGAATACGCATACAATATCCCGCGGGAGTTCCGCGACTATCGGGACCGTGAAAAGGGTATCGTGCGTTACGCTATGACCGGAGTGCTTCCCGAGGACGTTCTATGGCGGAAGAAAAGCCCGTATCCCAAAACTCACAACCCGAACTATATGCGGCTGCTTTCCGACAGGCTGCGCGAAGTTCTGAAAGCCGATGACTGCCGTCTTGTCGAGATCGCAAACGCTGACCGTCTGCGCGAGCTGTTGGATACCGACGGTGCAAGCTTTACCAAGAACTGGTACGGGCAGCTGATGACCGTGCCGCAGATCTATGCGTATTTCTTGCAGATTGAGAGTTGGATGCGGCGGTATGATGTGACGGTTTCCGAATAAAACTGACCCGACGTTCACTATGAACGCCGGGTCAATTTATTCTGTGCTTTGATTGATATCGCTGATCGACTTGAGAATGGGGATCTCTGCAGTCTTGATGAATTCGTCAAGCGACTGTGTGTCATTTCCGATTTTATAGATCTCGGAGATAATGTCGGCTGCCGATGAATTGGCGGCTGTGTCAAGGCAAAAGTTCGTGTTGAACAC
>JAIEDJ010000246.1 GCA_029068025.1 Oscillospiraceae bacterium
CCTCCGCAAGCGCGGCCTGCCCGAAGATCACAAATGCCTCAAGCAGCGGAGTGAGCTTGGTAAGAGCGGTCACGGACAAGGTGGTCTGATCCTCCGTTCCCATTGCTTCACAGCCGTCGTAATATGTATTGCAAATGGCGATACCCAGATCACCGCCGTTCATGGACGGATCAGCCGCCAGCTCGCTCAGCCAGCCCGAATAGAGCCAGCCGTTGCCCGGCTCCAATTCCTCGGAAGCCACAAGATATTTAGCGAAATTCTGGAAAACCGCCGCTACGTCGAGCGTAGCCATCAGGCAGGTATCGAATCCCACAAGCTCCAGAGCGGGATCGGCAGTATTAGCCGGCCAAACCGCGTCAAACGCCTGATACATCTCGGAAAGATCCAGAGAATCCAGACCGTGAAGCTCGTCAAAGGCAGCGCCGCTTACAGAACCGCCGCCGTGATTCCAGAAGGTGACAGCCACCTTGTCGGCGGGATAATTGGTATTCGCAAAAGCCAGAAAGTCATACAATGTCTGAGCGTCGCCCATGTTTGCGGTATTGCGCTCGTCCACCAATCTCAGTCCCTCACTGTTATACAGCCAGCGCTGAATTTTCGAGGGATCCATCAGCTCGTTTTGCCATACAGAAGCGCCGCCCGTCTGGATGACCACATTCACGTTCTCGGGAAGATCCACCTCCAGCATTTCCTGAAGATCGGCAGTGGCAAAACCGCCTTTGGTCTCCAGATCGCTTCCGCAAAGGTACCAATACACCGCCCAGGTGCCGTCAGAGGGTTTGTTTACCGCAGGATTGGAAACGGAGCCATCCGATTTTGACGGAGTCGGGGTATACGGTAAGTTCGGTGCTTCCTCTCCGCTGCACGCGGTAAGCGTCAGGCACATTGCCAGAGCCATGATCAAAGCAAATAATTTCTTTTTAAGCATTTAATGATCCATCCTCCATTTGTTTATCAATCACTTTAACCGCGTTATTAATTATAACAGCTTTCATAATAAAAAAAAAGAGTCGTGACCGAATCGAACCGAAAATGTCCCGAATCGACAGGTCACGACATTCACAGAGACAGCCTAAGTATAAAGCGTCCGTCCTGTACCAGAAATGCATATATACCGCCATACCGTTTTACAATAGCGCAAATGCTTTGTACTCCGATCCCGTGATTGGGATGGTCGGATACGGGAATATCATTTTCAAATCTGATACCCTCTCCGCAGGGGTTGGTCAGCTGTAAAAACAGCTTATTATCCCGTTCATAAAACCGCAGGTCGATAACACAGGCTTTCCCCTCGGCTGCAAAGGGACGGCAGGCATTGACAGCGTTTTCAAGCGCGTTGGAAAGGAGAACGCACAGATCGCTGTCGGATATGATGTTTGAAGATGAAAGCGATCCTTGTACGTTCATATTGATATTTGCGCTTTTCGCTCGTTTTGCAAAGGCGGAGATTATGAGATTTGCAGCCTCGTTTTCGCAGTATTGATGAACCTTCTGCGCCTCGATCTCATGGCAGATCCCGGAAATATATTCCTGTGCCTGCTCCTCCTGACCGTTTTTGATACAGGAAAGCACATATTGCAGATGGTGGCGCATATCATGGCGGTATTGACTCGCAAGCGCCTGAGATTCCCTCAGGGCGTTGATCTCACGCACAGACTGACTCAGCTGTAAGTCAAGACTTTTCTGCACCTGAAGAAGCTGACTGTGCTTTTGTTCCTCGGCGGAATTATACAGTAAGAACACCAGGTATGCCGCACAGCATACAAACGGCATAAACTCCACCACTACCGGATATCCGCCGCTCAGCAGATCGGTGTATACCGATGTTACATAGTCAAAAGCGTAATATATCGCCGGTATCATGCCGAAGTGAAGCTGCGGCTTAATTGAACGGCCTGCCGACCGCCGAACGGCAGGGGCAACAAAACGCAGCAGTATCAGCAGAAGCGGCAGCGTGATGATCGTCTCGGCAATATCCTGCATCATCGGTCCGCCTGAGGCAAGCGTGACTATAAGCAGCGCGAGCCAGCGCCGCAGCTGACAGCACAGGTAAGATAAAAAGACAGAGATAAACGACCACAGCAGCTTTTTTGACACAAAATAAAGTACCAGAACCAACGGCAAATGTATGACAAGCGGGTATATACGACGCAGGATGTCCGCGTTCCAAACGGAATACAACACTCCCTGAAGCAGCAGTATGACCGTCATGCTGCACAAGGTGATAACGCGCTCCCGCCGCGTATTAAATGAATTGCAAAAGGATGCCGACAATATGATCCCAAAGATACTTACTGCGCCGTTGTTGAGAAGAAAGATCAGCAAGCTCATATTATCACCTGTCCGTTACGGAACGCGTATTCCAGATATCTGTCCTTGATCTCTCCGTACTTTCCGCGGGGAATAGGTATCTCTATGCGGCAGGCCATAGTAATGGCGCGATAAGAAAGATTTTGGATATGATCCAGATTGATCAAGTAAGATCTGTGGGGACGCAGAAAGCACCCGAACTGCGCGAGCCTGTCGCTCAGCTCATCCATGCTGCCAATGCTTTCCAGAACCTTGCCGTTTATCAAATGAATGAACCTTGTACGATGGATCACCTCGCAGTATTCCACCTGTCTCGGTTCAATACGGGCGATCCCGCTTTTGCATCGCAGGATAAAGCTGCTGGCTTTATCGTTCTCACACTCGGAAATAACAGAGTCCATCAAGCTGAAAAAGCTCCCTTCTTGGACGGGCTTGAGCTGATAGGAATAGGCTCTTACTTGATAGGACTGCACCGCAAATTCGGGCGATGATGTCAGAAAGATGATCCTTACATTACTGTCATAGCTTCTTATTTCGGCGGAAGCCTCTATTCCGTTCTCGCCCGGCATAAGAACATCCATCAGTATGACGTCAAAGCGAGTCCCGCGTTCGACGGCAGCCAGAAGCTCCAACGGACTTTGAAAAGCCGTGTATTCGATCTCTTTGCCATGCTCCGCACAATATCTATTTAAAAGCGAGCTCAGCTCGTTCAATACCGAAAGCTCATCATCGCAAAATGCTGTTCTGATCATAACGCTTTTCCTCCTTTCGGCATAGGATCCATATAACGGCGTTTGCCGCTCCCCATAAGAGCTTGAAAAAGCCGGCACTCGGCAGCACACAGGCATTTCCAGATAATAACAGTTTTGCATTCGTGTAAATTGATTTGTGCATTTATTATATCATAAATTCCAAGCGCCACAGGCGCGGCGGCGCGGAGCGCCGAGTTTTCGCGAAGCGAAAACAATTTAATGATTCAATAAAATTGCCGCTTGGCGAAGCCAACAGCGACAAAGTCGCTGCGAAAGCCGCTTGCGGCTTTCCGGCAATGTTATTATATCATATTACCGCCAACCTGTCAAGTCATAGTGCTGCAAAACGTCTTAACGACATACAACTTGGCAGACCTCACGCTTTCCACACGTTGTTTTTTGAACACACCGACCCGGATAAAAAAATTAATTTTTAAAAGAACTGACACACTATTTTCAGGCCTTTTATGTTATAATAGAATTACCGGAAAACACTGACACTGTTTCTCAGCGCTTATCGGCGCTGTCGGATTCGCCGAACGGCATTTTTCTTGAAACGATAAATTCTTTTCGCTTCAGGAAATATCATCGATGCCGCGGCAGGTACGCTCATACGGACATCATGACAGCACGCTGCACCATGTAATATCGGAAAACTAAAAACTTCAAGGAGTGAGTTCAAACTATGAAAGAATCATATGTTGTACCGGACAAGATCAAAATTCGCGGTGGGCGTGTGCATAATCTGAAAAATATCAATGTTGATATACCTTTGAATAAGATCGTGGGGATCGCGGGCGTATCGGGTTCGGGCAAATCATCGCTGGCTCTCGGTATTTTGTATGCGGAGGGTTCAAGGCGGTATCTGGAATCGCTGTCGACATACACGCGCAGACGTATGACGCAGGCGGAAAAGGCACAGGTAGATGAAGTGCTTTATGTTCCCGCTGCGTTAGCTTTACGGCAGCGCCCGGGTGTCCCGGGGATCCGCAGTACGTTCGGAACAGGAACCGAGCTGCTGAATCATCTGCGGATAATGTTTTCACGGCTTGCTTCTCACCGCTGCCCGAACGGACACTATGCCACACCCTCCAAAAACGTTGCGGCAGATTTAGGACTTGATTGTCCCGTCTGCGGAGTTCACTTTTTTCCTCCGGGCGCGGAGGAACTGGCCTTCAACAGTCAGGGAGCCTGCAAACGCTGCGACGGCACGGGAATTACCCGCGTAGTTGACGAATCAACGATAGTTCCCGACGAGTCCTTATCTATTGACGAGGGAGCGGTCGCGCCGTGGCAGACGCTGATGTGGTCGCTGATGAAGGATATCGCGCGTGAAATGGGCGTGCGCACCGATGTGCCGTTTCGCGAGCTTACGCCAAAAGAACGCGGCATAGTTTTTCACGGTCCCGCGGTCAAGAAACATATCATTTATCAAAACAAAACGAGCGGCGCAGCGGGCGATATGGACTTCACCTACTTCAACGCCGTATATACCGTGGAAAACGCTTTGTCAAAGGTCAAAGACGAAAAAGGCATGAAGCGTGTGGAAAAGTTTCTGCGGCAGGATGTTTGTCCCGACTGCGGCGGATCAAGGCTGAGCGAAGCGGCTCGCGCACCGAAGCTGCGCGGGCTTTCCCTTGCGGAAGTATGTAAAATGACTTTGTCCGATCTGATCCAATGGGTAAACGGCGTGCCCGCATCGCTTCCCGAGGATATGCGTCCTATGGCGGAGAGTATTTGCGAGGCGTTTCAAAGCACCGCAAAGCGGTTGATGGATCTGGGATTGTCCTATCTTACATTAGACCGTTCGGCTTCTACACTTTCGACAGGTGAGAGACAGAGAATGCAGCTTGCGAGAGCCGTGCGGAATCGCACAACAGGCGTTCTGTACGTTCTTGACGAGCCGTCTATCGGCTTGCATCCGTCAAATATCGAGGGACTTAAGGGCGTTATGCACGACCTTGTGGCCGACGGAAATACTGTGATTCTGGTGGACCACGATACCCATATACTTTCCGAATCGGATTGGCTTGTTGAGCTTGGCCCGGAAGCGGGCGCGGGCGGGGGAACCATAATTGCGCAGGGTACACTTGAAGAGGTTGAAGCAAATGCAGACACCCGTATCGGCGGATTCCTTACGGGTAAAACCACTATTGATATCGGGAGAAATATACCGTCTGTGCAGATGTTTGAACTTGGAAAGCTCCATCTGTCTACCGCCGGTATCCATACGGTAAAGCCTTTGGAAGCAGATTTCCCGAAAGGACGCTTGACCGCCGTAACGGGTGTTTCGGGTTCGGGGAAGACAACTATGATCCTGGAAAGTCTTATCCCCGCCGTAGAAGCCTTATGCAAAGGAGAGAAGCTGCCCGAGCACGTTAAGAATATCTCGGCGGAAGGTATTTCACAAATAAAACTGATCGATTCAGCGCCTATCGGCATTAACGTGCGCTCTACCGTTGCTACCTATGCCGGCATACATGATGAATTGCGTAAGATCTATGCAAAAACGAGTGACGCAAAAGAAAGAGGATATAAGGCGGGGGATTTTTCATATAATACGGGAAAACTCCGCTGTTCTGCCTGTGACGGCACCGGCTCCATAAGCCTTGATATTCAATTCCTGCCTGACGTTGACATCGTATGTCCCGATTGCGGCGGCTCGCGCTACTCAAAGGACGCGGATCTTATCAAGCGCGTACCGAAGCACGGCGGACAATCTTATACTCTGCCCGAACTAATGGCTATGAGCGTAGATGAAGCGCTCAGGGCGTGCGCGGATCTTCCGCTTGTTAAACGCAGACTGCAGGTGCTGCACGATCTCGGACTTGGGTATCTGACGTTGGGAGAGGCAACACCGAGCCTGTCTGGCGGTGAAGCACAGCGATTGAAGCTCGCAAGTGAAATCGGAAAAGAGCAGTCTGATACGGTATTCGTATTTGACGAACCGACGATCGGACTTCATCCGTTGGACGTGGAGGTATTGTTAAGCGTGTTTGCGCGGCTGATAAAAAACGGCGCGACAGTAATTGTTATCGAGCACGACTTTGACGTGATAAAGAATGCCGATTATATTATTGATATGGGACCGGGCGGCGGAGTGCACGGCGGGCAGATCATTTCAGCAGGAACACCGCGTGAGATCTGTAATTGCAAAGAAAGCCTTACAGGACAGTACCTGAAACGATATATGTCAAAATCAGAGTAAAGGAATATGAAGAATCCTCAACAAATAGTTTTTGCTAAATTAAGGCAACACCGCACAAAGATTGTGCGGTGTTGCCTTAAAATATTACGCTATCGAAATTCGTTGTTTATTTGATCAGGATCTTTCGTGCCGCATTGATACCGATCTTATAGAACAGGGGTCTGAGACCGCGATCAGCTTCCTTAAGTTTTTCACGAATATTGATATTCTGCGGGCAGTGTTTTTCACATTTGCCACAGCCAATACACTGTGACGCAAACCCGGGTTCCTTACGCAGTCCCATGTTCTGGGCAAACTCAAAGCGGGCGGAGGACTTTTTCTCCATATACATCAGATTGTAATAATAGAAATTGCCCGGAATATCCACTCCCTTTGGACAAGGCATACAGTACCTGCAGCCCGTGCAGCTTACCTTTTCCCGTTCACGGATGATCTGCTTGATCTGCTCAACGATCTCCATATCTTCTTCTGTCAAATGACACGGCTCGGCATCCGAGGCGATGCGGATATTCTCGTTCACCATATCCTCGGAATTCATGCCTGAAAGCACACAGGTCACTTCCGGCTGGTTCCACAGCCAGCGCAGCCCCAGTTCCGCCGGCGTATATCCCTTACTGTCTGAAGCAAGCTTCTCCTTTGCTTTATCCGGAAGATTGACCAGTTTACCGCCGCGCAGAGGTTCCATAATAATGACCGGAATACCTTTCCCTGCCGCTGCCTGAAGACCTCTTTTTCCTGCCTGGGTATGTTCATCCAGATAGTTATACTG
>JAIEDJ010000247.1 GCA_029068025.1 Oscillospiraceae bacterium
GTAAAATCCGTTTCCGGCGACCTTTCTTGCGGAATCCAGATCTATTCCGTTCAAACTCTCCATGATCTCGCTGTGATATGGGATCTCAAAATCCGGAACGACAGGCTCACCATAACGCTTGATCTCAACGTTCTCACTGTCGTCCTTTCCGATTGGAACAGACGGATCGATGATGTTCGGGATCGTCATCATGATCTTGGTGATCTTCTCCGAATATTCCGCTTCCTTAGCCTCCAGCTCGCTTTGCTCCTTGGAGAACGCAGCAACCTGAGCCTTTGCCTTTTCTGCCTCGTCCTTCATACCTTTAGCCATAAAGCCGCCGATCTCCTTGGAAATGCGGTTTCTGTCAGCGCGAAGCGCTTCGGCACGCTGAATGGTCTTGCGGTATTCTGCGTCCAGCTCGATGACCTCGTCAACGAGCGGGAGCTTGCTGTCCTGGAATTTCTTCTTGATGTTTTCCTTGACAGCGTCGGGATTTTCTCTCAAAAATTTAATGTCTATCATTGTTTCTGTACACCTCTTAATTATTTTTCCTGAAAATAGCTTACGATATTTTCAAGATCTTCTCTGTTGTTAAATTTTATCTGCAGGGCGTTCATATGTTTGCCCTCCAGGATCCGCACCTTTGTACCGAGCAGCTCAGAAAGACTTGCTTCGATCTCGGTATAGTAGCTGACGCGTGGCTTGATCTCCTTACCCTCTGCTTCTTCACTAAGGCGCTCAGATTCACGTCTGACTATTGATTCCACGTTGCGCACAGACAATTCTCCGTCCGCCGCTCTGTGAGCAAGCTCTATCATCAGCGCTTCGTCTTTTACCTTCTTAAGTGCCTTGCAATGACCTGCCGAAAGACTGCCGTTGCGCAGCAGCTCCTGAACTCCGTTTGGCATATTGAGCAGTCCCAGACTGTTTGCAATGGATGACCTTGCTTTTCCCAACACCTTTGCCAGGCTTTCCTGCGTCATCTTATACTTGTCCATCAGCTCCTTGTATCCCATAGCTTCTTCAATTGGATTAAGGTTTTCACGCTGCAGATTTTCGATCATTGCTATCTGCATTGTTTGCTCTTCGGTGAGGTCGTCCCGTATCTGAACGGGGATCTCCGTAAGTCCCGCCATTTTTGCGGCTCTCCAGCGGCGCTCTCCGGCAACTATCTGATAATTGCCATTCGGAAGTGACCGAACTATCAGCGGCTGAATAACTCCGTGCTCCCTTATCGAATCGGCAAGCTGCCGTAATGCCTCATTATCAAAGGTCTTTCGCGGCTGGTTCTTGTTGGGTTCGATCTCACTTAGTCTGAGAGTCTCCGCGCTGTCGCTGCCGAACCCTCCGTTATCCATGAACAGATCGCTAAAGCTGCCTTCAGTTTTTCTTGCCATTTATTTTCTCCATTTCACGTATCTTTGCCAGAATTTCCTTTGACAATTTCAGATAGGATTCCGAACCCTTTGAGCCTTTATCATAAAATATAACAGGCTCTCCGTGGCTTTGTGCCTCAGAGATCTTAACGTTTCTCGGAATCTCCGTCTTAAATATTGCTTTTTTATCAAACGCGCCCTTAATGTCGTTCTTGATCTCGCTGCCCGAAAGCAGACGCTTGTCCACCATAGTGAATACGATACCCATAATTGTCAGATCGCGGTTATATTTCTGCTTGACTGTCTTTATTGTATACATAAGCTGCGCCAGACCCTCGCGGGCAAAATGCTCGCACACCATCGGAACTATTATCGTATCACAGGCAGTCAGTGTATTCACAGCCAGCACGCCGAGAGACGGCAGGCTGTCGATTATCACAATATTATAATCGTCGCGCACCTGTAGTATCGCTTTGCGAAGCTGTAAATTTTTCTGATCTACATTTGTCAGAAATGGCTCTGCTTCACTCAGCTTGGGATTTGCGGGCATTATCCATACGTTTTTATAATTTGTTTCGATAATAGCGTCCTGGGGTCTGCATTTCCCCGTAACAACGTCATATGTAGTATATTCCAGAGTTTTCTTTTTTACTCCGAAGCCCGTTGTGGAATTTCCTTGGGGATCAAAATCGACCAACAGGATCTTTTTTCCGCTTGCCGCGAGTCCTGCAGCGATATTAACGGCAGTCGTTGTTTTTCCGACACCGCCCTTCTGGTTTACCACTCCAATTACTACGCCCATTCTGCAATCCCTCCGTTTTTTATTATTTAGCATTTCAGCTGAACTGAAATAATTTGACTAATGCCATTTTTCGACTTTCGTGATATTCTTATTATAACACAGTATATAAAAAAAATAAAGTGCTTTTTTGAAAAATGTTCCACGTGGAACAATTTTCAGCGTTTTAAACGAAAAACAATAGTTGAATTGGAACATTATTCTACAAAAAAATCCGTGCGATGATAAATCGCGCGGATCAGCTTGTATAAAAACCCCTCTCGGGGAGAGGGGGAGAGAGAATAGCGGGGCTTTGCCCCCCACCCCACCAAAGCTGTCTCATATAAACA
>JAIEDJ010000248.1 GCA_029068025.1 Oscillospiraceae bacterium
GCTTCAGCAGCCGCGTCACGGGAGAGACCGCAGGCTTTCCCTTCTCGTCCACGCCGTCCTGGAGGAGATAGTCGCAGCTCACCTCCAAAATCTGCGCCATGCGCACGATCTTGTCCGTCTCCGGGTAGGCCGCGTCCGATTCCCAGCGGCTCACCGCCTGCCGGGTCACGCCCAAGCGCTCGGCAAGCTGTTCTTGGGTCAAACCTGCTTTTTTGCGGTATTTCGCGCTTTTGTGCGAAATCAAATTGACATCAGGGCAATTCGCAAACCTGTTTGAGGCAAATGCCTTTGAGTTGTACAAAACGGCTCTGCGCTTTGCGCAGAGCCGTTTTGTACAACTGGTGCCGGTGGTGGGACTTGAACCCACACGACGTTGCCGCCAACGGATTTTGAGTCCGTCTCGTCTGCCAATTCCAACACACCGGCTGATACGCTCTTTATTATATCATAAAAGCATAGCTTTGTCAAGTGTTTTTTATATTTTTTTACCGATTCCACGCAGGTTTGATCAGTTCTTGCAAAAACAAAAAAAGTTTTTTTGAAAAGTACTTGACAAATGCAAAGTATTGTGATATAATAGTATAGTCAAATATGTGGAAAGATGGCTGAGCTGGTCTAAGGCGCACGATTGGAAATCGTGTAACGGCTAATACCCGTTCGAGGGTTCGAATCCCTCTCTTTCCGCCAGTTAAACAAGATCCCCTTGCTTTGCAAGGGGATCTTGTTTAACGCAAAGGCTTTCGCGCACGCCGCTTCGCGGCGCACACGAAAGCTCTTTGCTAGCACAATTTTTCCTTTGCGGTCAGAGCGACCGCAAAGGAAAAATTGCGCGGGGTTGATCTCCTGTATAACGTTGTACTTGCCAAAGATCTATTTGTTCAACGCAATGGCGATCGCTCATTGCTGGGCGCGTTTTTCAGTTCGCGGACAGTCGTTTGCGATTTCACTTCGCGAAACCATGAAAAACGCTAGGGGTCGATCTTCTGTGTAATGTTGATCTTGGCAAAAATCTTTTTGGTCACGATATCACACCAGTCAAACAAAACAGCCCTTGCGCAAAAAGCGCGGGGGCTGTTTTGTTTGACGCTAAAAGCTTTGATCTGCGCCCCTGTGGGGTTGACTTCCCATACAATGCGGAGCAGTCGTTTTCAATGCGTATCCTCCGAAAACTGTTGACAAAAACACGGATTTGTGATATTATATAATAGTGGAATTATGTCCTTCATCATATCGGAGGATCTTTATATGAACATTTATGGGTTTACCCTTGAAGAGCTTAAAGAATATTTCGCCGGTATCGGCGAGAACACCGCCAAAGCAAGACTCGTTTTCAACGGGATATACAAAAGCGGTATAACAGATTTCCGGGAATTCGGCTTTGCCGAGCGGATCACGTCGCGCCTTGAGAATGACTTTTCATTCGATCTGCCCAAGGTAGTACAAAAAAACGAATCCTCGGATACGGCGAAGCTGCTGCTGGAGCTTTCCGACGGAGAGCACGTCGAAACGGTGCTTATGCGTCAGCGGTTCGGCAATTGCGTGTGCGTTTCAACGCAGATCGGCTGCAATATGGGCTGCGCCTTCTGCCAAAGCGGAATGATGAAAAAACGCCGCGATCTTGAGCTGTCGGAGATCGTCGGGCAGGTGCTCGCGCTCTCAAGGGAATTCTCCTGTAAAATAGACGGCGTATCCGTAATGGGGATAGGCGAACCGTTCGACAATTTCGAGAACGTCTGCCGATTCTGTGATCTTGTTTCCGACGACAACGGACTTGCCATAGGACGGCGGCACATCACCGTATCCACCTGCGGCATAGTCCCGGGTATCAAGGCGTTTGCCGAAAGAGAACGCTCCTATAGTCTGGCGATAAGCCTTCACGCGCCAAACGACGCGCTGCGCAGCGAGATCATGCCGATCAATCGGAAATATCCGATCGCCGAGGTACTCCGCGCGGCGGAATACTTCACCGAAAAAACGCACAAGCGCGTCACGCTCGAATACGTGCTGCTCGGCGGCTTCAACGACTCGCCCGAACATGCGGTTCAGCTTGCGGAGCTAATCGGAGAGCGGGATCTTTATGTGAATCTTATCCCATACAACGCTACGGAAAGCGTTTTCCGAAAACCCGACGACGGCAAGCTCTCGGAGTTCTGCGGGATCTTAAAAGATCACGGCGTGATCGCCACCAAGCGGCGCGAATTCGGCGCGGAGCTTAAGGCGGCATGCGGTCAGCTGAGTGCCGATTACAGAAAAGAAGCGGAGAAGACGCTATGACATTCAGATACTGCGCGGAAAGCGGCGTGACGCTGCACGACTGCGATATCACGGAGTGGGTATTCGCGGGGGATGTAACGTTCGTTTTTGAGGACGGCTTCGACGTGTTTTCGGATTGTCCGCAAAACGACACGGGACGGCATAAGCACACGGGAAGATCCGCCGTAGTATTGAAGAACGGGAAATTTGTTTCGGGAGAAGCGTCCTTTGGAAATACTTATTACGGCGCGGGCGAGGGGTTCCCCGATTCCGAGTGCAGACCCGTTTCCAAGGAAGAAATGACAGAGCTGGAGCTTGAGGTACTTGACTTCAAGATACTCCCCGATTCGGTTTTTCTGGAATGTGACGCGTGGAAAAACAACGGCGAGGATGCGGGCTTCTGCGAGTTTGAATTCTCCTGTGAAGGCGTGCTGTTCCAATGGGACGAATTTACAGACGACGCGTGGTTTCAAAACTAAAACAGAGAGGAATACAATGACAAAAGAAAAATTCAAAAGTATGTTTATAAAATGTCTGCCAATGCTGATAGTGCTGGTATCCACAGGCGTGTTTATGTTCGCGATAAAGTTCGTGATCGGGCTGTTCTACGCGCCGAAGGACACCGTATACATCAAGGAATACGGCGACGAAAAATTCACGGTGATACAGTGCTATCAGACCCCGTCGAGCCATTATTATCTGCTGCCCGGAAACTTTTCGTACGATGAAAGCAAGTACAAAGGCGTAGCCTCCGAGCACGACCGCGTTCATGTCAAGGACGATCCGCTGGCGCTGTTCACGCTCAACGAAACGCCGCTCAATATGGACAACACCACCGTCAAAACTCTCTTTTCGGGAAACGGTGTGCAGGCTTATCAATTCGGTGAATTCATCATCTACCGCCTTGAGGGACAGTACGGTGTGTTCGCGCCGCTGCGTGAATACAAGGAATCTGCCACCAACCGAAAAAACGATCTGTATGTGGTGCGTCAGCTCCTGAAAAACGACCGCTGGAAAGCGTTCGATCTGCCGAATTGGGAAACGTCCGAAGAGTTTTTAGACAAACTCGAGCAGATCGAATGGTATCTGGACGCGGAGTATAACGAGGATCAATAACAGCCGCCGAAAGGAGAAAAAAATCATGCTTTCACAAACCCTGCTACAATCGGCGTTTGAGGATCTGCGCGATCTTTCTTCAAAAAACAACGGCAGCTTCGTCGGCTCGGAAAATACAGGCGAATTTGACGAAATGCTGACCGATAAATTAGTCCCCGACGCTGTCGAAGAAACCGCCGGAAATATAACATACGACACTGTACTGAGAGCTTGCCGGACGGTGCCGGAGTATACTGACGCAGATAATTCCGCGTTCAGGAAGCCCTCTCAGCTGAGTGAATATCTCGGCGGCTTCAATGCGCTTTCCGGACTGCTTGTGCGTTTCTGGAAAAAGAAAGAGCTTGTTGATATCGAAAAAGGTGCCGCTAAGGATCAAGATGAAAGTGAAAGTTCGCCCCGCCGCGCTCCCCAAAAAAAGAATTCCGGAAACAGCGCCGCAGGCGAGCTTTCCGAGCTGTCACACAAAAAGAAAAAATAGCAGCGTTTATAACGCTGATGAAAATAAACCCGGAGGTTTGAAACTTGGAAGAACAATACTTGGACAAGATAAGAAATTTCTGCATTATCGCGCATATAGATCACGGAAAATCGACGCTCGCGGACAGGATCCTCGAACAGACCGAGACCGTTGCGCTCCGCGATATGGAAGAGCAGCTTCTCGATAATATGGATATCGAGCGTGAGCGCGGAATCACGATCAAAGCCCGCGCTGTGCGGCTCAGATACAAAGCCGACGACGGCGAAGAATACATCTTCAATCTGATAGATACCCCCGGTCACGTTGACTTTAACTATGAGGTATCGCGTTCACTCGTTGCGTGTGAGGGCGCTATTCTTATCGTAGACGCGTCGCAGGGCATCGAGGCGCAGACGCTCGCCAACACCTATCTCGCGGTCGAGAACGACCTTGAGGTAGTTCCCGTTATCAACAAGATAGATCTGCCATCCGCGCGTCCGCACGAGGTCAAGGAGGAGGTCGAGAACGTTATCGGAATTGAAGCGATGGACGCTCCCGAGATCTCCGCGAAAATGGGAACGAATATCCACGCGGTAATGGAGGAGATCGTCCACAAGATCCCCTCTCCCAAGGGCGATCCCGAAGCTCCGCTCAAGGCGCTGATCTTCGACAGCTACTATGACAGCTACAAGGGCGTTATCGTCTATGTGCGCGTCAAGGAGGGCAGCGTAAAGCCCGGCGACCGTATCCGCATGATGGCGAACGGCGCGGAGTTCACAACCGTCGAGGTCGGCTATATGGGAGCGACAGAGCTTGTTCCGTGCGGCGGTCTGAAAGCCGGAGAGGTCGGCTATATCGCCGCTTCGATCAAGTCTATCGGAGATACAAAGGTCGGCGATACCGTCACCAACGCCGCGAAACCCGCAGCCGAGCCGCTTGCCGGCTACCGCGAGGTCAACCCGATGGTGTTCAGCGGTATCTACCCCGCGGACGGCGCGAAATATCCCGATCTCCGCGACGCTCTGGACAAGCTGCGCCTGAACGACGCTTCCCTTTCGTTCGAGCCTGAAAGCTCCATAGCGCTGGGCTTCGGCTTCCGCTGCGGATTTCTGGGACTGCTCCATATGGAGATAATCCAGGAGCGTATCGAGCGCGAATATAACCTCGACATCATCACCACCGCGCCGAGCGTTGTGTATAAGATCGAGATGACGGACGGCTCTGTGCGTATGATAGACAACCCCACCAACTACCCCGACACCACGCTTATAGCGCAAAGCTACGAGCCGATGGTGAACGCGCACGTTTACGCGCCCTCCGACTATGTCGGAAACATCATGGAGCTTTGTCAGAACAGACGCGGCGTATTCAAGGATATGAAGTATATTGACGAGAACCGTGTCGATCTGCATTACGAGCTGCCGCTGAACGAGATCGTCTATGACTTTTTCGACGCGCTGAAATCGCGCACGCGCGGCTACGCAAGCTATGATTACGAGATCATGGGATTTGCGCCGTCAAAGCTCGTAAAGCTGGATATTATGCTCAATGGCGAGGTGATAGACGCGCTGTCGTTTATCGTCCATACCGAAAAAGCGTATGAGCGCGCACGCAAGATGGCTGAAAAGCTCAAGGAGCATATCCCGCGTCAGCTTTTCGAGATACCGATCCAGGCGTGTGTCGGCGGCAAGATAATCGCGCGCGAGACCATCAAGGCGCTGCGCAAGGACGTACTCGCGAAGTGCTACGGCGGCGATATCACGCGTAAGAAAAAGCTGCTCGAAAAGCAGAAGGAGGGCAAGAAGCGTATGCGCCGATTCGGAACCGTTGAGGTGCCGCAGGAAGCGTTTATGGCTGTCTTGAAACTCGACGATGAGTGATGATAGTTGATAGTTTATAGTTGACAGTTGACAGTTGATAGTTATTTGAGTGAACAATGATCGGTTTATATATTCACGTTCCGTTCTGCCGCAAAAAATGCCCCTACTGCGATTTTTATTCCGTGGGATTCAATCCGGAAAAAACTCCGGAGTTCAGCGCCGAACTCGCCGAAAAATACGCGGACGCGGTGCTGAGAAATATCCGTCACTATAACGAACGGTATGACACCGTGTACTTTGGTGGAGGAACTCCGATACTTTTATCACGGCAGATCCCACGAATACTTGCGGAGATCCACCGCACGGCAAGCGCCGAGGTCACGGTCGAGTGCAATCCGTCGGAAATGGACGAGGAAACGCTGAAAATACTTTTCGACTGCGGCGTGAACAGGCTCTCTGTCGGCGTTCAGTCGGTATCAAACAGAGATCTGCGTCTGCTCGGAAGATCTCACACTTTTGAACAAGCGAAGCAGGCTATCCTGACGGCAAACAAGGTCGGCTTCTGCGATATTTTGGTTGATCTTATGCTGGGACTTCCCGGGCAGGATCACGTTTCACTTGTATATACGATATCAAAGCTCCGCGAATTGCCGATAACGCACGTTTCGGCGTATCTGCTCAAGATTGAGCCGAACACCGCGTTCGGAAAGAACCCTCCCCCGCTCCCGGACGAGGAAAAGACTGCTGATCTGTATCTGTCGGCAGTCAATATGCTCAACTCTGCGCGATTTAAGCAGTACGAAATAAGCAATTTCGCGAAAGGCGGCATGACAAGCCGTCACAACCTGAAATATTGGCGGCGTGAGGAATACATCGGAATAGGCGCGGCTGCGCACTCGTTCTACAAGGGGCGGCGCTTTGAGGTCGCGCGTGATCTCCGCGAATTTATAAACTCCGATCATCAGATCGAGCTTGTCACGGACGACGATCCGGACGAGCTTGAAGAAAAGATCATGCTGGGACTGCGGCTCACCGAGGGAATCCCCGAGGAGCTGTATTCGCGCGTTCAAGACGGCTTGCCGCTTATCCCCAAAGAGTATTACAAGCTCGAAAACGGCAGATTGGCGCTTACTCCGCGCGGGTTTCTTGTATCAAATGAGCTTATAGCAACATTGCTTAGTCACATAAAATATTTAGGTACAAAGCTATGAACATAAATATTCCCGAGTAAGGCAGGATCTGACGCGTTACGGATAAAGAGGCTATTATGAAATTTACAAAAAAAATAGTGGTCTCGCTGTCGATTGCTGCGGCAGTAGGCGGACTGGTACTTATACTTC
>JAIEDJ010000249.1 GCA_029068025.1 Oscillospiraceae bacterium
GTTCTCAATTGACGGCTAAGCGTAACGGAAAGCAACATCGCACAGGAGCGTAGGCGGGGAAAGTGCTATAACCTGCTCAAACTTTATGTGGTTTGTGGTGTGGTGTTGCTTTAGGCGCAGCGAAGTGAAGCGTGAGCGTTTTGCGAAGCATAATGCGGCCAATTGAGAATTTTGAAATTCTTTTAAATCAACAGCCCCTCGTCAACATTTCAAAACCAGCCAAGATCAACATTTCAAAACTAGTCAAAATCATCTTAACATACCAACAATATACATTATATTGAAAAAATACACGAGAATTGTAAATGATTTTAGTGAATTATCACAAAAAATGATAATAAGGCACTTTTTTTCAAATATGTACTTTAAAAATTTCAAAAAGTATGCTATAATATAAAAGTGCGAGTATGCACATTATATGTTTTATGATGTTTATCATTAAGTTGTTGATATATACATATATAAATAATTCAATGTCCCGATAGGGGACAGGGGGAAGTGTTTATTTGGAAAAGTATGTTATTACCGGCGGCGGAAAGCTTTCCGGTGAGGTTGTTGTCAGCGGCGCAAAAAATGCGGTTGTAGCAATACTCCCGGCTACTATCCTTTCCGATGAGCCTTGCATTATTGAAAATATACCGAATATCAGCGATGTTACTATCGCTTTACAGATCATGTCCGAAATGGGCGCGAAGATCCGTATGCTGAATAAGACGGCCGTTGAGATCGATACCCGTCCTCTTCAGAATATGCCGATCCCTTATGAAAAGGCTAAGCTCATGCGCGCCACTACCTATTTCCTCGGCACGCTGTTGGGAAGATTTCACTCGGCGCACGTTTCCATGCCGGGCGGCTGCAATCTCGGCGACCGTCCAATTGATCAGCACCTGAAATGCTTTTCGGCATTGGGTGCGGAATGTGAGCTGGACGGAGGTATGATCAACCTTCGTGCAGACAAGCTGATCGGAAATCAGATCTTCTTTGATAAGAATTCCGTTGGCGCTACCATAAACGGTATAATGGCGGCTGTCAAGGCGGAGGGTCTTACCATAATTGAAAACGCCGCGAAGGAGCCGCACGTTGTGGATCTGGCAAACTGCCTTAACTCCATGGGCGCGGATATCATAGGTGCGGGCACCGACGTTATCAAAATACGCGGAGTCCGGGAGCTGCACGGAACAACCTACAGCGTTATCCCCGATCAGATCGAGGCGGGGACGTTTATGGCGGCAGCAGCGGCCACACGCAGCAATATCCTTATAAAGAACGTTATTCCGAAGCACCTGGAGCCTATCACAAACAAGCTGCTTAAGATCGGCGTTCAGGTGGAGCAGTATGACGACGCGGTGCGCGTTATCGGCGGCGATAATTATGTAGGAACCACGATCAAGACTCAGCCGCACCCGGGATTTCCGACGGATATGCAGCCGCAGATGTCGGCGGTACTTACCTGTGCCAAGGGCGCTTCTATGGTGACGGAGAGCATTTTCGACAACCGCTTCCGCTATGTGGATGAGCTGCGCAGAATGGGCGCGAATATCTCCGTTGAGGGCAGAGTTGCCGTTATAGAGGGAGTGGAGCGTCTGAAATGCGCTCCCGTTAAGGCTACCGATCTCAGAGCGGGCGCGGCGCTGATCATCGCGGCGCTTTCCGCGGAGGGAACGTCGGAGATCTACGATATTTTCCATGTAGAGCGCGGTTATGAGAATATGGAAGTAAAGCTTCGTTCGCTGGGCGCGGATATCGTCAAGGTCGACGAGCCCGATCCCGCAAATGAGACTTCTCAAAAGAAAGCAATATAAAGGCACATCGGAGTGTTGCCTTAACAAGGAGTTAAAATGGCTAGGATTTATCCTATTTGTTCATCAAGTACGGGCAATTCTACGTTTATCGGAACCCGCGGTCACGGAATTCTTGTGGACGCGGGTTGTTCTTTTCGTGCGCTGAAGCTGGCGCTGGAGCTTATTGATACGGAGCTTTCGGGGATCGAGGCTGTTTTTGTGACGCACGAGCATACCGATCATATCAAGGCACTAGAGCAGATAGTCAAGCATACTAAGATTCCGATATTTGCGACAGTGAAGACCGCCGAGGCGCTGAAAACGGCAGCAAAGATCCCGCAGGATACGCCCGTTTACGACTCGCGCGGCGGCTACAGGAGCGCGGCGTTTGAGGTGAGCTGCTTTAAGACCTCGCACGACGCGGCGGACAGCGTGGGTTACAGAGTACGCTTCGGAAATGAGACGTTCGGCGTGTGTACCGATACGGGGATCGTCACTCCCGAGAGCGCAAAGGCGCTGCGCGGCTGCCGCACTGTGCTGCTGGAGAGCAATCACGACGTTGAAATGCTGCGGAGGAATCCCAACTACCACGCGGATCTCAAGCGGCGGATACTCAGTGACTTCGGACACCTTTCAAACGACGCGTGCGCGGAATTCGCGGAGAAGCTGATCCGCGGCGGAACGCGCAATCTGATTCTCGGGCATTTGTCGCAGGAAAACAATTCTCCGGAGACCGCGGCGGGGTGTACAAGGCGTTTTCTTGAAAACAAAGGTATAATTGAGGAGCGCGACTATACATTAAACGTTGCCCCTGTAACTACAATGGGGGAGTATATAGCCGTGTGACGGCGTATGACAAGGAGTAAAGCCATGCAAGGTTCAAGAAGATCTGCTATAACCGTATTGAAATTTGTTTTTCTGGCGCTGTATTTTCTGATACTCACCGCCGAGCGTGTGATCAGTCTGGTAATTTGCTTTACAAACGATCTTTCAAAGCACGACAGTCTTGATTATTATATGATAGCGCTGACGGTGCTGGGGATATTCGGAGCGTATATATACGGCGCGATAAAATTCACCGATGCGCTCAAGCACTCAGATGGCGATGAGAGCGAACGGCGCGGCAGCGTGTTCGGCGATCTGGCGGTCGCCGCGGGGATCCTGCTGCTTGGCGGAATGGTGCACACAGACGGTTCGATCCCGGTAATGCAGTTTGTGTCGTATGGAATGATACTGATCTCAATGGCGCTGCATACGGTTCAGAATGTAAAAAATACGGGCAGTGCCGCGCGGAGCTGGATCTCTTTTTCGTATACGGTAGCGTATTCGATGGCGATACCAGTCGTGTATCACACGAAGATAGAGCTTGCGAACGTTTTTGTTCCGCTGGAGATAATCGTTTCGGCGGGAATGGTGATAATGTTTACGGGAATGCTGCGCAGGTTCTACAACGAAAACGGAGAAAACAAATTCTTCCCGGTCTGGTTTTTGTTCGCGCTGATAGGTGACGCGGCGGTGCTGGCGCTGCGGTGGCAGGAGGAGATCAACTTCTTTGTGCTGATATTTATTTCGGTGACAACACTGCTGTGGCTGATCGGGAGCATTTTGAAAATGGAAAGAAAATAAATTAATCAACGCCGGCTTGCAGTAAGCCGGCGTTTTAGTCTGTAAAAAAATATCTTAGCAAAGAACTATATACCAAACTCGATCACAAGCGCCCAAGCCGAGATCAACAGCCCCTCGTCAACATTTCAAAACCCGATCGAAAAAGCGCTCAAGACAAGATACACAAACCAAAAGCGATCACAAGTATCTAAGCTAAGATCAACAATTTAAACGCGCAGGAGAAATTTCAAAAAGCAGTCCCGCTCGGTGCAGCGGAACGAAGTGAAGCGGACGCATTATGCACGCATTATGCGCTGCGCGCAAAAAGCTGCGCAAAACGCTCGAGTGGGACTGGTTATTTTGAAATTTCTTTTAAATCGTACCCGTTACTTTGAGCACGGTAACACCGGGCATTGTTGTCCATACGCCGTTTTCATCGGATGTAAAGGCGGCCGCGGGAACAGTGATCCTGCCCGCTTCGGTCTGGAACAGACCCGTTGCAGTGTCGTAGGTGTAGTCGGTGCCTTCGGTGAGCGTTCTGCCGTCAAGCGTTACGGTGATGTTCCTCAGCACGGGGTCAAACGTGTCGGTAACAGCCGCGTTTGCGTCAGCCAATACGGGAGCGGCGCCGTTGTTGCGGATAACGAAGGTATAAGTGATCTCGCTGTTTTCCGTTACGGTCTCGGGCGAGAGCGTCTTGGTGATGGAGAGGTCGGGCTCGTTCGCGTGATCGATAGTCGCGCTTGCTTCGATGTCGTTCGGGAGCGTCGGACCGCTTACGGTAACGGTGTTCGTGATCGAGGCGCCGTCTCCGAGCGGAGCGTATTCATTGGGATACGCCTTGTAGATGATCAGGGCGTTTCCGTTCGCGGGGACGCTTATTCCGCTTACGGTAAGCGGAGACGTTGCGGTCACGGTCGGTGCAGGCTGCAGAGCGCCGTTTACATAATACCTTACGGAATCGGCCTCATAATCGAGCGGGGTGAGTGTTCCCGAGGGATGTGTGTACTCGCCGAGGTTGTCGGTCACGGTAAGTCCCGTGTAGGGGTTCGCGCCCGAATTTACGATGCTTACAAGATAAGTGTTGGGTGTGTTTACATCATAGCTGTCCTCAAGGACGGTCTTTGTCGCGGAAAGTACTTCCGCGATCTCGCCGCTGACAACGTTGGAATCCGTGCTTCCGTTGTTGTAGGTGAGGGTCGCCTTATTATAAAATGTCGCCATATGAAAAACTCCTTATTATAGATTTGGCGGATTTGGTTATTCGCCAATATATAATATGAGTTTTTTGGGAAATGGTGAAAAAGTATAGCTTATCGCTAATATAAGACCGCTCCCAGAACAGCGGAAAAAACGATCAGCGCTATCGGAGACAATTCCTTTTTATGAATAATTTTTCGTAAAATAACGGCGGCGGTCAGAACAGCGAAAATTATCAATGCAATAATATCAAATTCAAATGAATTTATATCATTAAAAGCAATTGAAAATATCATATATACGCCTGTGGCAAGTATCACTCCCGCAAGGCAGGGCTTTATGCCGTTCAGCGCGGCTTGAACATATCGGTTTTTCAGCGCGTTTTTCAGAAGAGCGGCTATCAGTAATATGATCAGAAATGACGGGAGTACAACGCCGATAGTGGAGACAAGCGCTCCCATAAATCCCGCCTGTATATTCCCGATATAGGTCGCCGTATTCACCATGATGGGACCGGGAGTCGATTCGCTTACGGCGATCATATTTGTGAACATTTCTTCATCAAGCCAGCCCTTGGAAATAACGGCTTCACGAATCATCGGAATAGCGCCGTAGGCTCCGCCGAAGGAAAACATTCCGATCTTAATGAATTCCCAGAACAAAGAAAGATATATCATTTGTTTTTCTCCTTCAGGACTATTCCGTAAATAAAAACGCCGCACATTCCCGCGGTCAGAATCAGATAGATGGTCGAGAAGTTTGCTCCAAGCAGGTCGATAGTAATGACAGTCAAAAAGAATAACGATAGAATAACGGCTGAAATATATTTGTGCTGTGTTTTTTTCAGCATACCCTTTATCAGCTTCAAGGCGGCTCGGATTATAAGCAGCGCGACAGCTATGCGTATGCCTTTGAATGCCTTGGCGACTGTTTCTATGCTTAACAGATTTTCCATGAACGAGGAAATTAGCCAGATGATCAGAAAAGACGGCAGGACCACTCCCAATGTAGCGGCAAGAGCGCCCCCGATACCCGCTTTTTTGTAACCCGCATAGGTCGCGAGATTTATCGCGATAGGACCCGGCGTGGATTCCGCTATGGCTGTAACCTCCATCAGCTCGTCCGAGGTTATCCATTTCTTCTTTTCTACACATTCCCTGTCAATCAGGGAGATCATCGCGTAACCTCCGCCAAAGGTGAATGCGCCGATCTTGGCGAAGGTCAAAAACAAATCAAGCAATACGGTCATTTTACTCCTTTATTACACTTACCGCCATTCGTGCTCCATTCCCGTGAGGGGATCCTCGTCGGGGAAAAACCTGTGCTGTCAAACAGCGCTATACCGCAAACCGTGCTCCTTATTTCAGATATTCAAGCAATATCGCGATTATCTCGTTCGATACGAGAAACCCGCGCGAAGTGAGCGCCAATCTGCCGTTTTCGAGCTTGTAATACTCTTTCGGGATCAGCAGCAAGCCGTCTTGAACGTGCGAAAACAGCTCCTCGGGGATACCCTCCGTGAGCCGCAGTCCCAGCATGATCTTTTCTTCAAGCTCGTTCGGATCATCATGATTTACATCATACGTCCTGCTTTAAAAGCAGCATAGAATTCATCTTCATTTGAGAATTCTTTTTCATTGTTATAATTGATTATGACATGATACATCACCGTTTACAGCAATATTAATTTCAACGAAGTATTCTGTCAGAAATGCTCCTTACCTTTTCCAGTAGGTATAGAAATCATAAAGCCAGTCACCTCCTGCGAAGTTGGACCTTGGTCAATGATCGTTATTTCAACTACCAATACTTTTTAAACGCTGAATAAAACTCATTTTCATCAGCGAACTCGGAGTCTTTTTTTATAATAATATAGCTGTCTTCTTTTGAATTTGTTTCATATATTACAAGATACACTTGATATTCTCTTAAAAATGCCCCCTCTTTTTTCCAATACTTGTAAAAGTCATACAACCACTCAATCTTTTGTGGAATTACTCCCTCACCAACTATATCCAACTCAATTGTCACCTCGCCGGTATAGGGCTCTATATAGTCGTCATAAAAGGTATATGAAGAAACTGCCGAGGTTATCTGTCTTGGTCTTAAGAACCCGTCTTTGATAATTTTATCAAATTGAGCAGTTGCCCTTGCTTCGGGATAACTGTCCCTAACAATTTTACCGTCATCGGCGGAAACATGAAATTCAATATCATCCCACTTGAAGTCAATAACATCATTTTTACGCGGTCTCAGCTTAAATCCATAATCATAGCTTTGACTGACAATTTTCGCGCCGGGATAGTTTTCATTTACATATTCCAGTATTGCCTGTTTGTTTTTCCGGGATTCCTGCTGCCAAGGAAAAAGAAGATTTACGTGAAGTATAAGTACCAGTC
>JAIEDJ010000250.1 GCA_029068025.1 Oscillospiraceae bacterium
CTAAACGTAAAATCCTGCTACTCCAAAATCGAAATCGCGCAAAAACAGTCCGAGATCAATGTCGCTGCCGGAAAGAGCATCGGTGACACTGGAAAGGCGTCGCTGTCCGATGCGGAAAAGTGCAGAGCAATTTATGATTACTTCAACGACAATACATCTTATGACGACGATGCCGTTATAGCCGCTGAAAAGAGTAATTTCACTAAAGGCGGCGATTGGAAAGAACACGAGGACGCATTCAACTCTTACGGAATAATTGTTGATAAAAAAGGAGTCTGCCAGTCTTACGCGCTTTCTTACAAGCTTCTGTGCAGCCTGTGCGGAGTGGAAAGCAAAGTCATCACGGGATATCTGGACGGAAACCTTCCGCACGCGTGGAGCGCGGTGAAGCTTTACGGGGAATGGTATCAGACCGACTGCACTAACAACGCTTCCAACTGCGGCATACCCTTCTTTCTCTACGAGGCAGGCAGAGACGATCTCGCTATGACGGGATACACCGAGGATAAGCTGTACGACCTGGATACCGCTGTGGGGCTGTTTGCCGTAAACGATTCCAAAAGGGAGTATTATGAAGTGAACGGACTTTGCGCGGACAGCGCGGAGCAATTCAAGGATGTTCTGAGCAAGTGTCTTGAAAACGAGGGTGATGTTATTGCTATACGGTTTACGGGTGGCTCGGTCTCGCAGGAGGAGATCGTAAGAGCAGTCAAAGAGGTCTACAACATGAAGGGCATGGAAGACAAGCTTCCCACTCTGGGATTGGGATTTGTCAACAGCTTTATACTTCTTATATCAAAATAAAAACAGCTAAAAACCGCTGTACGGATTTCATCGTACAGCGGTTTTTCACACAATGCGCAGATCAAACAAAACGGCTATATACTCTTTGGGGGTCTGTACCGGAGTTTACCTGCCGGCAGCTTGACAACTGGCGATCCCTGTGTTATAATAAAATTATCTAAAGCCGCTGTATAGTTTTACAGCGCACAAACCTTCGAAATAATAGGCAAAATATGTTTGTATGGCAGTATAAAAACAAAAACATTATAAAGGACAGCTTAAAATGAATGAAAAAATACTTGTTGTTGACGACGAAAAAGAGATCGCGGATCTGGTCGAGGTCTGCCTGAAAAACGAGGGCTTCTCCGTCTGCAAATGCTATAACGGAACCGACGCGCTGAGCTGCGCCGAGGACGGCGGGATCTCGCTCGGAATATTCGACGTAATGCTCCCGGATATTGACGGATTCACACTGGTGCAGCGAATACGAGAACGCTTTGTATTCCCGATAATCATGCTGACGGCAAAAGTGGAGGATACCGATAAGATAACCGGACTTATGCTCGGCGCGGATGATTACATAACCAAGCCGTTCAGTCTGCCCGAGCTTGCGGCGCGCGTGAAGACACAGCTCCGCCGCGCAAACGTTTACAACGGAGATCCCGTCAGAGCACTCAGCGAGATAGATATCCGGGGTCTGAGCATAAATTCCGACAGTCACCGCTGCACGCTCAACGGAAAGGAAATAACGCTCACTCCCATCGAGTTCAATATACTTTGGTATCTCTGCTCTCATCGCGGTACTGTCGTATCAAGCGAAGAGCTTTTCGAGAACGTCTGGGGCGAAAAATATCTGGACAGCGCCAACACCGTTATGGCACATGTGGCGAGGCTCCGCGAAAAGCTCGGAGAACCTCCGCGCCGTCCGAAATATGTAAAAACGGTGTGGGGCGTCGGATATACGGTCGAAAAGTGAGGGCGCGGCATGAAAAAGAATAAAAGAAGCCACGTGGCGCGCCGCGCTGTAATGTGGTATATCATTTTGATAATCGTGTATCCGGTGCTGATTATTGTGGCTGCAAATTTTGTTCAACTGATCTGTGTAAATATCTCGTGGGATCATGAGTCAGGGATCTATCGTTTCTTGATTTTTGTCAGAAATCATATTGAGCTTATAGGCAATATCGTTATTTTGAGCGGCTGGCTGATCATAACGTTTGTTTTTCTGATCCGTCCGCTGAGATATATTGACGAGATCGCCGAAGCGGCAAAGAAGCTCGCGGCTCCCACCGATGAGGAAATAACGCTCAGCAAGCGGCTTTACGAGATCGAATACGAGCTTAATTCCGCGCGTGAAAAGGCTCTGCGCAGCGCGGAGATCGCCCGGGAGGCGGAAAAGAGGAAGAACGATCTTATAGTTTATCTCGCGCACGATCTGAAAACTCCGCTCACAAGCGTTATCGGTTATCTTACGCTGCTGCGCGACGAGCCGCAGATATCAGAAGAATTCCGCACGCGTTATACCGGCATCGCGCTTGACAAGGCGGAGCGGCTTGAACAGCTGATCAACGAATTTTTTGACATAACGCGCTTCAATCTTTCTACTATCACGCTGGAGACCGAACGCGTAAGTCTTAGTCTTATGCTGGAGCAGACGGTCAGCGAATTCATGCCGATCCTCGCCGAGAAAAACCTTGCCTGCGCCGCCGATATCCAGCCCGATATCGAAATACTTTGCGACCCGGACAAGCTCGCGCGTGTGTTTGACAATCTGCTGAGGAACGCCGTGAACTACAGCTATCCGAACAGTGAAATACAATTGTCGATGACAGCGGAAAACGGCAGCGCCGCGATAACCGTCACCAACCGCGGAAGAACTATCCCGAAGGAAAAGCTGGACAGAATATTCGAGCAGTTTTTCCGACTGGACACCTCGCGCTCCAGCGCGTCAGGCGGCGCGGGTCTGGGGCTTGCCATCGCGAAGGAGATAGTCGAGCTTCACGGCGGAAAAATAACCGCCGAAAGCGAGAACGAAAGCGTGAGATTTACGGTGGTTTTGCCGCAAAATTAAAGGCGTTACCGCACACGT
>JAIEDJ010000025.1:0-8108 GCA_029068025.1 Oscillospiraceae bacterium
GCACTTAGGTCATACTACCAAAAGCACGACCAATGTCCCTTTGCTTTGAATTGGCTCGTTGTTTGTTTTTGCAGGGAGCTGTGTGCCGGAGCAAAATTTTAAAGGTTTTTCTACAGGCTAATCGGGGCTTGTCTGTATTTATTACAGGCAAGCCCCGATTTTTTTGCCGTAATTTGGCATAATCACCGAAAAGTTGAAAACTTTTGTTGGAAATCACAAAAGTTTTTTTATTTTTTTAATAAAATGTGTTGAAATTATAAAAAACTTGTGTTATAATAACAGTAATCAAAAAATTTCGGCTGAAACGCCGAGGACAGAAAAATCCATATTTAAACGAATATAATGATCCGCCTAGGGGATTTGAGGGCTGATCTGACGGTTCGGGGGAGAATATCGCAGAAAGGAGTTCTGTATGAAATTGGCGATCGTATTGCTGATCGCTGCCGCATTAGCGCTGGCTGCGGCTCTTGTCGCTGCCGTGTGCGTTATACGCAGAATGAAAAAGTCCGCGCTTCAGAGCGTGGAGCTGGACGATATGACCCGACTGCCCAACCGCGAGGGCTTTATGCGCTGCGGGCGGGATTTTCTCGAGCATAACAAGAATCATGACGATGTTGTAATGTTGGTTTTCGACGTTGACAACCTCGGTATGATCAACACGCTGTTCGGCATGGAGCGCGGCGACGACGTTATCCGTATGTTTGCGGAGACGGCGAAGGAGGTATGCGCTAACGGTATCTGCGGGAGAGTTAATACCGATGATTTCGCCGTACTTGCTCGTACACACGGCGGAGAGCCCGAGGAGATCGTGCAGAGGTTTGAGCACGTTTTACATTCTCGGATCAAAGATGATGCTTTGCGTGAGCATGTCAAGTTCCGCGCGGGCATTTGCAGATACGACGGTCATGATGACACGTATACACTGTTTAACAAGGCGAATCTCTGTCTGATGATGAGTCATGACGGCGCGCTGATCACCGAGTTCACCACCGATATGGAAAGACGTATGGTGGAAAACGAGATCCTGCGTTCGGAAATGCTTGACGCGCTTGACAAGGGAGAGTTCGAGCTGTACTATCAGCCGAAGATATCCTTTAAGAGCGGTGTTATCAACGGTGTTGAGGCGCTGATCCGCTGGCATCATCCCGTCAAGGGCTTTATCCCGCCGAGCGATTTTATTCCGCTTGCAGAGCAGTTCGGCATTATAACCAAGATCGATGAGTGGGGGCTGATCACTGCCTGCAAGCAATGCAAGAAGTGGCAGGATAAGGGACTTGCTCCCATCAAGATATCCGTTAATATGTCGCAGGCGCAGTTTGCGAGAACAGACGTTTATCAGTCTGTAGTGAAGGCGCTTGAGGAATCCGGGCTTGAAGCACAATATCTTGAGATAGAAGTCACCGAAACGATGGCTATGACAGACGTTGACCGAACGGTTGGAATTCTGGAGCGTATCCACGATCTGGGTGTCAGCATTTCGATGGACGATTTCGGCACGGGATATTCTTCGCTTGCGTCCTTAAAGACCATTCCGTTCGATGTGCTGAAGATCGACCGCAGTCTGGTGTGTGATGTTGACGCGAATGACACCTCGCGCAGGATCACGGGCGCTATTGTCGCAATGGGCAAGGCGCTGCATATGGTCGTGCTTGCCGAGGGCGTTGAAAGTCCCGAGCAGTGTCAGTTCCTTACCGAGATGGGCTGCGATCTGGCACAGGGGTACTTTTACAGCAAGCCGTGTCCCGCGGCTGAGATCGAGAGCATGCTGATCCTGCCGCCGACTGTCGGCGCGGCGGGGTAATGATAATGGACAATGTAAATTGATAATGGCGCGTTCTCTCTGGTTTTCAGGGGGAACGCTTTTTCATTCACTCATTTGCGCAGCAACTGCGCTTTTGGTATAACGGGGGTCGAGGGGGCGTACCCCCTCGTTGGTCTTAAGACCACCCCCATTACCCTATGCTTTTTGGAAATAATTCCATATAAATTTTCAAAAAGGACTTGAAAAATTTTTGGAAATATTGTACAATATATAGTGTAGTATTTGCTTTGCGGATAATAATACTGTGTAAACGTTATCGGCGCGGCAAATTAATTTCATTCACGAAAGGAAATCGTAATTATGAGCAAGCTTAACAAAAAGAATGTGGAAGACCTCAATGTTAAAGGCAAGTTCGTCCTCGTGCGCGTTGATTTCAACGTTCCGCTCAAGGACGGCAAGATCACTAATGATAACCGTATCACCGCGGCTCTCCCCACCATCAACAAGCTGACCGAGAACGGCGCGAAGGTGGTTCTTTGTTCACACCTCGGCAAGCCGAAGAATGGTCCGGAGGCTAAGTTCTCCCTCAAGCCCGCTGCCGACAGACTGGCGGAGCTGGTTAAGGGCAAGGTTACCTTCGCTCCCGACGACAACGTTGTAGGCGACAACGCCAAGAAGGCTGTTGCGGCTATGGCGGAGGGCGATATTGTTGTTCTCGAGAACACTCGTTTCCGCGGGGCTGACGAGACCAAGAACGGCGAGGGCTTCTCCAAGGAGCTTGCGGATCTCGTAAACGGCGAGATCTTCGTTATGGACGCGTTCGGCTCTTCTCACAGAGCGCACGCTTCTACCGTGGGCGTTACCAAGTTCGTTAAGGAGACCGCTGTAGGCTACCTGATGAACAAGGAGATCGAGTTCCTCGGAAATGCTGTTGAAAGCCCCGTTCGTCCGTTTGTTGCGGTACTCGGCGGCGCTAAGGTAGCAGACAAGCTCAACGTTATCTCCAACCTGCTCGACAAGTGCGATACGCTCATCATCGGCGGCGGTATGGCGTATACTTTCCTCAAGGCACAGGGCAAGGAAGTCGGCAAGTCTCTCGTTGACGATGAGAAGATCGACTACTGCAAGGAAATGATCGCTAAGGCAGAGAAGAACGGCAAGAAGCTGCTGCTCCCGATCGATACTACAATTGCTGCAAACTTCCCGGATCCGATCGACGGTCCGATCGAGATCTCCACTGTTGACAGCGACAAGATCCCCGCTGATATGGAGGGTCTGGATATCGGTCCGAAGACCATGGAGCTGTTCGCTAACGAGGTCAAGGGCGCTAAGACCGTTGTCTGGAACGGTCCGATGGGCGTATTCGAAAACCCGACTCTTGCAGCGGGCACTATCGCTGTTGCGAAGGGCATGGCAGAGGCTGACGCTACCACTATTATCGGCGGCGGCGACTCCGCTGCGGCTGTTGTACAGCTCGGCTTTGCAGATAAGATGAGCCACATCTCCACCGGCGGCGGCGCTTCTCTTGAATACCTCGAGGGCAACGGACTTCCCGGAATCGACGCTATCCAGGATAAGTAAGCTTTTTTGTAAAAATGAAAGGGGGTTTCCGATATGGGAATGACCGATAAACAATTTAACGGTTATGTGAGATTTGTGCTTGATGATATTTTGGAGGTTCTTGAAAAGCTGCCCGAGGGCGAGGCTAAGGATAAACTTCAAAAGTTAGCAGACAATTTACAGAAAACCCTCGAAGATTAAACGGCACATTGCCGCACAGCAGTTAAAGGGCGGTGTTTCCGCCCTTTGATTCTTTAAGGAGTACACGATGGATATCGATAAGCGCATTGCCGATATAATGGAAAAGATGAAAGGGCTTTCGGCGAAACATCCCGTGGATACCTGCGGAGAGTTTCCTCCGAAGTGGAGCAAGCCTCTTCCCGAAGAAAAGGCGCGGAATTTTGAGCTTCAAAACGGAATAAAGCTTCCCGAGGATTACAGACGGTTTATCACGACCGTCGCAAAGGGCGGCACCCAGCCGTTTTATGGGCTAGTGAGTATTGACGAGCTGCGAAAGCATGACATCAGATCCGATGTCAAGGAAAAATTTCCGTATACGATCAAAACTCCGGTCGATCTCGGCAAGCTTTCCGATGAGGAATACCGAAATTTTTTTGATGAGGATCAAAAAGATACGGGCTTCATCGAGCTTTGCGACGAGGGCTGCGCGATGTTCAATATTCTGGTAGTAAACTCGGACGATCCGGAGACATACGGAACGGTGTGGTTTTACGATACCGCAAACGATTTCGGGATATTTCCGCTTATCGATCCGAAAAGCGGCATGGCTATGCGTTTTATTGACTGGCTTGAATATTACGTTGACAGGACTTTGGAGCTTGCCGATGACGATTATTTCAGCTATTCGGAGCTGACTCCCGATCCTGTCTGAAATTAAGTTAGAAAGGACAAATCAATTATGAAGAAAAACGTTCGTAAGGCAATTATTGCCGGAAACTGGAAGATGAACAAGACCCGTCCCGAGGCTAAGGCGCTGCTTGAGGAATTAAAGCCGCTGGTTGCTGATGTCAAGGGCGTTGAGATCGTGGCTTGTGTGCCGTTCACCAATCTGGAGACCGCGCTTGCCGCTACCAAAGGCACTAACATCAAGATCGGTGCGGAGAACTGCCATTTTGAGAAAAGCGGCGCGTTCACCGGTGAGATCAGCGCGGATATGCTCGCTGAAATGGGCGTAGAATATGTAGTGCTCGGTCACTCGGAGCGTCGTCAGTACTTCAACGAGACCGACGAGACCGTAAACAAGCGCACCAAGGCGGCTCTGGCGGCAGGTCTCAAGCCCATCGTTTGCGTTGGCGAGCTTCTGTGGGAGCGCGAGTGCAACATCACCGAGGAAGTGATCGCGCGTCAGATCAAGCTTGACTTTTTCGCTATTTCCGCAGAGGACGTGAAGAAGTGCGTTATTGCTTACGAACCCGTTTGGGCTATCGGTACCGGCAAGACCGCTACCGCGGAGCAGGCAGAGGAAGTTTGCGCGTTCATCCGCGCTCAGCTCGCTAAGCTCTACAGCGCGGACGTTGCCGAGGCTGTCACCATTCAGTACGGCGGCTCTATGAACGCTAAGAACGCAGAGGAGCTGGTTTCCAAGACCAATGTTGACGGCGGTCTGATCGGCGGAGCTTCGCTCAAGGCGGAGGACTTCACCGTTATTATCAAGGCTGCGGAGAAGGGCTGATTTGTAATACGGATCACGTAAGTAATTTTATTAGGAGATAATTATATGGCTGTTAAACCTGTTTTATTGGTTGTTATGGACGGCGTGGGCTACTCCAAGACGGGGCTGGGCGACGCTGTTACCGAGGCGAATACGCCTACCCTGGACTGGCTGCTTGCCAACTGTCCTAATACAAAGCTCAAGGCGCACGGCGGCGCTGTAGGTCTTCCCTCCGATGACGATATGGGCAACTCCGAGGTAGGTCACAACGCGCTCGGCTGCGGTCAGATCTACTCGCAAGGCGCCAAGCTCGTTAATGAATCTATCGAGAGCGGAAAGATGTACGAGTCTTCCGCATGGAAAGAGATAATCGCGAATGTTACCGCAAAGAACAGCACTCTCCACTTTATCGGACTGCTGTCGGACGGAAATGTTCACTCGAATATTTCTCACCTGTTTAATATGCTGAAAAAGGCTAAGGCGGACGGCGCGAAAAAGGCAAGAGTTCACATTCTGCTTGACGGACGTGATGTTCCGTCCGATTCCGCGCTGACTTATATTCAGCAGCTCGAGGACGTGCTCAAGGAGCTGAATGACGGCTCGTTCGATGGCAAGATCGCTTCCGGCGGCGGACGTATGACCATTACGATGGATCGTTATCAGGCCGATTGGCCGATGGTTGAGCGCGGTTGGAATATCCACGTTAAGGGCGAGGGCAGAGCGTTCGCTTCGGCGACCGAGGCTGTTCAGACCTACCGCACCGAGCTTGGCAAGGCAGACGACCAGAATCTCCCGGGTTTTGTTATCGCGGAGAACGGCGTTCCTGTCGGCAAGATCGTTGACGGCGACAGCGTTGTTCTCTACAACTTCCGCGGCGACCGTGCTATCGAGCTTTCCATGGCGTTCGACATGGACGAGTTCAACCACTTCAACCGCGGCAAGAAGCTCGACGTTTGCTATGCGGGTATGCTGCAGTATGACGGCGATATGAAGCTCCCGGCGCGTTATCTGGTAAATCCCCCGGAGATCCACGACACGCTGTCCGAGGTGCTTGTAAAGGCGGGTCTTCGTCAGTACGCGGTTTCCGAAACACAGAAATACGGTCACGTTACCTATTTCTGGAACGGCAACCGCTCCGGCAAGTTCTCGGACGAGCTGGAAACGTTCAAGGAGATACCGTCCGACAACGTAAGTTTTGACCAGAGACCGTGGATGAAGTCCGCGGACATCGTTGACGATCTGATCGAGGCTATCAAGTCCAAGAAGTACGACTTCCTGCGCTGCAACTTCCCGAACGGTGACATGGTAGGACACACCGGATCCATGGCGGCAACTATCATAGGCGTGGAGAGCGTTGATATCGGTCTTGCGCGTCTCAAGAAGGTGTGCGACGAGGAAGGCGTTACCATGCTCGTTACTGCCGATCACGGAAACGCGGACGAAATGCTCGAGAAGAACAAGAAGGGCGAGGTTCAGGTTCGTACCGCGCACTCACTTAATCTTGTGCCGTTCATCATCTACGATAAGGACGTGAAGTACACGATCAAGGACGGCGAGTACGGGCTTTCCAACGTTGCGCCGACCGTTGTCAAGATGTTCGGGCTGAAAGCTCCCGACTGCTGGCAGGACAGCATGATCTGAATCGGAAAACGGCTTTATTAAATCAAATTATCTCCCTGCCTGTGGCGGGGAGATCTTTTTGTCTTATTAGACGAATTTTCGGCAGATTTTTACAAAAAGCACAAATAAATCGTTTCTTTTGCGGCGAAGTTTGTTGAAAATACCTCTTGCATATATAATGGTAATATGGTATTAACCACGACAAACAGAAAGGAACGAACAAAATGAAAATGAAGTTATCCATTATTATCAGCCTGTTGCTTGCGCTTTCGCTCAGCGCGTGCAGCGGCAATGAAGCCCGGAAGGACGGCGGAAACGGTTATTCCGGTAATTCGCAGGAAGAGGGGTCAACAAAAGATAACCCCGGCATTTTATTTCCCGAGCCTGTGAAGGAGCTTTGCATCTGGGACGTGCTGCCTGAGATACCCGTGACGGATGTGAGCGCGTTTGAGTATAAGTATGACAATGATCTTGGCGGAATTTGTATTACCGGCTATAACGGGCAGGCGCTCAAGGTGAGAATCCCCGATACCATTGAAGGAGAGCCGGTCGTTGGGGTCAATCTCAGTAATTGTTATAAGGAATTGATAGAGCTTATTATGCCGGACAGCGTAAAGAAATTTTCGTTTTCAGGCATGTTTGAATATACACTGAAATACTTGAACATTCCGGGTGCTGCACAGTCATATCCGAGCTTTAAAGGCTGGAAGCTTGAGAGTGTATATATTTCAAGCGGTGTGACCGAGATCAGCTCTGTTGATTTCGAGAAATGTGAAAGCCTTACAAATGTGGCTATACCCGGCAGTGTGACCGAGACCTATGGTTTTGATGGCTGCACAAGCCTTACAAGCGTCATTATATCTAATGGTGTGACCGTGGTCGGCGGCTTTAATGATTGCACGAGCCTTACAAGCGTGACTATCCCCGACAGCGTGACCGAGATCTGTACCAGTTATGGTGCTGCTTTTGACGGCTGCACAAGCCTAAACGCTGTCTATAAAGGCAAATCTTATGACTATGAAAATATTGGCTTCTTGTATGACGCTATAAATATGGTTGAGACCGGTTTGAAGATCAAAGACGGTGTTTTAAAAGATGTGTCCAGAGCTTTGACCGAAGTGGTCATTCCCGACAGCGTGACCGAGATCAGCGATTGGGCTTTTAGCGATTGCAAAAGACTTACAAGTGTAACTATTCCCGACAGCGTGACCAAGATTGGAGGCAACGCTTTTAACGGCTACGAAAAGATCCAAGTCACCTATAAAGGCAAGGTCTACAATTCCGATACCATGGATCTTTTGTATGACGCAATAAATTTAGGTGAAACCGGTATTAAGATCGAAGACGGTGTTTTAGAAGATGTGTCCAGAGGGTTGACCGAGGTGGTTATCCCCGATAATGTTACCAAGATCAGCGGCTATGCTTTCAGTGGCTGCACAAGACTTACAAGTGTGACTATTCCCTAAATCTTGACCACGAAATACGAAGCAGCAT
>JAIEDJ010000025.1:8118-15146 GCA_029068025.1 Oscillospiraceae bacterium
TGCGTCGGCAGCCTGCTCTGTTCTTGAGAGCGTGACTATTCCCGACAGCGTGACCACGATCTACGACGGTGCTTTCAGCGGCTGCACAAGCCTTGCAAATATAACTAACAATTTAGGCTATTTTATATCAAACGGGTTGCTTTGTCAAAACAATGACGATCCAAATAATACAAGTGTATTATATTGTTTAAATGAAAGCGCAACAAGTGTGATTATTCCCGACGGTGTGACCAAGATTGAAAACGACGCTTTCAGCTACTGCACAAGCCTTACAAATGTGACTATTCCCAATAGTGTGTCCGAGATTGGCAGCCGTGCTTTCTACAAGTGCACAAGCCTTACAAGCGTGACTATACCCGATAGTGTGACCGTGCTTGGGGATCTTGCTTTCTCATACTGCAGAAGCCTGACAAGCGCGACCATCGGAAGCGGTATAACCAAGGTTGGAAGAAAAAACGAAATTAACGTGAGTGTTGATTTACCTTTCGAAGGCTGTGATAACCTTACAAGTGTTACATACAATGGCAAGACCTACGAAAGAATATCCTCTGTATACTCTGCAATCAACAATCGCCACTAATTCCGAGCCGCTCTCCTTGCTGAGAGCGGTTTTGTTTTCGCCTTCAAATTCGCGCGTTCAACCGAAAACAAAACCGCGCCGATCTGGATAACTGCGCAGATCGGCGCGGTTGTTTTTGGCTTTAATTGGCGTTTCCTTCTATGCCAAGCTCCTCGCGGATCGCGCGCTGCAATGCCGCTGAGAAGTTCAAGCCCGCTTTTTCGGCGCGTTCGTTCATCCAACTCGGCAGGGTGCAGTTTTTCTTAACGCTGCGGTTGTCCAGCATACGGCGGTATGCTTCAAAATCAACATTCACGGCAAGGAGAAGCTCACCTTTTTTAGTCTTAACTGCCGACAGCTCGGACGGCTGCGGAATAGGCAGCTTTTCATCCTCATAGCCCACGCCGCAAAGTTCTATTGCGTCCTTTGCCATTTCAAGCGCGTTTGAAATATCAGAGCCTGTTGTGTTTATCTGCATATCGGGCACATACACCAAGTATCCGCCTTCGTCCATTTCGGTCAAAATTATCGGGTAACACGTTTTCATATTCAGCACCTCATTTCAAATTGTTTCGTTTGATAATCGCCTTGGCAAGCGGTTCCGGGATCTCATTATGACGCGGAACCGCTTCCATACGGATTCCGTTGCTGTAAACGTCATGATTGCCGCCGTTTCTGACAAAGTGCCAGCCATTTCGTATTAACAGCTTGACCAGATCCGTCTTCTTCATTGTTCCGCGTCCCCCTTTTTATTTAATATTATACGCCTTAGATGCGTATTTGTCAATAGTTTTTTGATAAAATTTCAAAACAATGTAAGCTGCTCTGGTTCCGGGAATTCGTGCAGATAGGCGAATATCCGGTCGGAACGGCGTTCTGTTCCGTAATGGTCGCACAGCTCGGTGAACAGCTTCCAGAGCCTTCCGCCGTTCGGGGAGGGAATCTCGTATTGATCGCCGAATTCCTTGATATAGCGCTGCTTCAAGCCCGGGAACAGGCGGTCGAGCTGCGCGTAATAATACTCGCGGTCGCCGCTGCGGAGGGTCATTCCGATCCCGAAGCTCAAAATTCCGTATACGTTCACGTCCGCCGACATCTCAACTATCGCGCGGACGTTTTCTTCCGTGTCATTGATGAACGGCAGCAGCGGGCAGAACCATACCACGGTCGGGATCCCGCGCTTATTCATCTCACGGAGCACCTCAAGGCGTCGCGAGGTCGGGCAGACGTTCGGTTCGACAAGCCTGCACAGCTTGTCGTCTGCTGTGGTGAGCGTCATCTGCACTACGGCTTTCGACTCGCGGTTGATCTGCTCAATAAGGTCGATATCGCGCATTATCAGATCGGATTTGGTGAGCAGGGTCACTCCGAAGCCGTGTGCCGCGATGATCTCCAGACAGCGGCGGGTTAGCTTCAATTCCCGTTCCTCGTGAAGATACGGGTCGCACATCGCGCCCGTGCCTATCATACATTTACGGCGTTTCGCCCTCAGAGCGGCTTCAAGCAGCTCGGGGGCGTTTTCCTTTACCTCGACATCCTCAAAGTCGTGGGACATCTGATAACAAGTGCTGCGTGAATCGCAATATATGCAGCCGTGGGAACAGCCGCGGTATATGTTCATCCCGTTTTTCGGACTTAGTATAGATCCGGCTTTGACAAAGTGCATTTTTACTCCTTATTTAAAATAATTTCAAAATTCTCAATTGGCTGCACGCTTCACTCCGCTGACGCTGCGTTCCGCTTAGCAGTCAATTGAGAACCGGTCGAAAAAATTTTTTTGTTGTTTGGAAAATTTTTTCGACCTTTTTGAAATTCACTGGTATTTATAACGTTGTTCTCGGCTTAGGTGCCCTGTGCCGCTTTTGACGTGTGGATCTTGGCTTGGGGGCTTGTGATCGAGTTTGACATGCAGTTCTCTTTAAATATAAATCAGTTCATATATAATACCTATGTGAATATTATACATTATTTTGTATTATTTGTCAATATATTGCACATAAAAACCGTATAAATGGTGTATTTATGCTAAATATAGTAATATTGCACAATAAATTAATAAAAAAATATTGCGAGTTTGGAAAGTTTTTTTGCAAAAACCCTTGACAAATCAAAATAAATGTGTTAAATTATATTTAGCACTCAATGAGTGAGAGTGCTAATATTTAACCGCTTTTTAGTCTATACCTTAAAAGGATGACTGGAGGGCTGAGTTGATCGCCATTTTGGGGAAACTCTTAGCGGTTAAATATTTTATGATGTTGTTTCACAAAGCGGATGAGCGAAGGGATTGAGGTGACGATGGACTCAAGGGCTGCCCGAATACTTGCGGCAATTATTGATGATTATATCAGAACCGGCGAGCCTGTCGGATCAAAGGCGCTTGCCGAGAAACCCGAGATCGGCGTTTCATCGGCGACTATCCGCAACACCATGGCGGCGCTTGAGCAGGATGGTTATCTCGACCACCCGCACACCAGCGCGGGCCGCGTTCCGACTTATAAGGGCTTTCGCTATTATATCGAAAATCTGATGGCACCCGAGCCTATCAATCCCGAGCAGATCAACGTTATCGACAGCTTGCTTGAGGGGGACGCTTTCACCGACGACGCTATTATACAGAACGCGTCAACGGCACTTGCGGAGATCACAAAATGCGCGACGATCGCCACAAACCATTCGTCGAAGTTCTCCGCTATCACTAAGGTGGATGTTATCCCGACCGGAAGAAGAATGTATGTTCTGCTGATGATCACCTCAAACGGCGCGATAAAAAACAAGGTGTGCCGAATGGAATTCGATCTTACAGACGAGCAGACGGCGGATTTCACGAGGTTTTTGAACGAACATCTGAGCGGTGTGAACCTCGAAAATATGTCCAAGGAATATATAGACGATCTCAGCGCGGCGCTGAGCGGCTATATGCTGTCGATGTCGCCGCTGCTGCACGCGGTCTTCGAGCTGTCGGAGGAAATGATGCGCGATTCCGTGGAGGTCAAGGGCGAAGCAAATCTGCTGGCGTGCGGAGACTTTCCGATGGAGGACGTGATGAAGTTCATCGAGCATAAGGCAGAGCTTTCGGGCTTGCTGGACAGCGCGTTCTCGGGGATCAATATAAAGTTCGGCGAGGAGGACGGCACGTTCGCTATCTCAAACGGCGCTATGGTAAGCGCGAGCTACTACAAGGACGGCAAGCCCGCAGGAACTCTCGGAGTTGTGGGACCTATGCGGCTGGATTACAGAAAGGTGATACCGTATATCGAGTATCTGAGCCGAAAGGTGACAAGACTGCTCTCGGGAGACAGCGCGGTGCTTCAGATAGAAAGCGAGGAAGAGGACAACAATGATAAATGATATAGATCAGGAAGAGCTGAGAGAGGACGCGGCGGACACCGTAACGGATGACGCGCAGACAGCGGAGGACAGCGCCGCGGAGAACAGCACAGCGGAGGACGAGGCGGCAAAGGTCTCGGATGAGCTGGCGGCGGTGAAGGATCAGCTGCTGCGGACAATGGCGGAATACGACAACTTCCGGAAACGTTCCGCGCGTGAGAAGGACGCGCTCAGAGCGGATATCATCACAAACGTTACCTCGAAGTTCCTTCCGGTTATGGATAATCTCGAGCGTGCGCTGAACGCGGAGTGTTCCGACGAGAACTACAAAAACGGCGTTAAGATGATCTATGACAGCTTTATGGAAACGCTTAAGGGGCTTGGGGTCGAGGAGATCGAAAGCGACGGCGCGGTGTTTGATCCGAATCTACATCAGGCGGTGCAGAGAGTTTCCGAGGGAGACGCGGAGAGCGGAACAGTCGTTCAGACCTTTGCAAAGGGTTACAAGATCGGCGACAAGGTTATCCGTTTCGCGGTGGTCGCTGTTAAGGAGTAGTCTTGGATCCGGCGCAAGCGCCGAGATCAACATTATAAGCGCGCAGCAAAGGCGCGTAAGCAAAGAACAACATTATACTGACGCATCAGGCGCTTGCAAGATAAGATCAACGTTATAATGGTGCAGCAAATTTCAAAAAGTGTCTAAATTTTTTCTCAAGAAAAAATTTAGACCGGTTCGGACTTGGCTGCTAAACGTAACGGAGCGAAGCGCAGTGGAGTGTGCAGTCAAGTTCGAATTTTGAAATTTATTTAAAATATGGAGGTATATATCATGGGAAAGATCATTGGAATCGATTTGGGTACAACAAACAGCTGCGTGGCTGTTATTGAGGGCGGTGAGCCTGTTGTTATCACTAACTCGGAGGGCAGCAGAACCACTCCGTCGGTCGTTGCGTTCACAAAGGACGGCGAGCGTCTGGTAGGTCAGCTGGCTAAGAACCAGGCAGTTCAGAACCCCGAAAAGACGGTCATCTCTATCAAGCGCCATATGGGCAGCGACTACAAGGTGGATATCGACGGCAAAAAGTACACACCGCAGGAAATCTCAGCGATGATACTCCAGAAGCTGAAGAACGACGCGGAAGGCTATCTCGGCGAGAAGGTAACGGACGCTGTAATCACCGTTCCCGCGTACTTCACCGACTCTCAGCGCCAGGCTACCAAGGACGCGGGTCAGATCGCGGGTCTGAACGTTCGCCGTATCATCAACGAGCCGACAGCGGCGGCGCTGGCTTACGGCGTTGACAAGGAAGAGGATCAGAATATCGTGGTTTATGACCTCGGCGGCGGTACGTTCGACGTTTCCGTTATCAACATCGGCGACGGTGTTCAGCAGGTTCTCGCGACCGCAGGTAACAACCACCTCGGCGGCGACGATTTCGACCAGAGGATCATCGACTTCCTCAGAGACGAATTCAAGAAGTCCGATGGCGTTGATCTCGCGAACGACAAGTTCGCTATGCAGCGCTTGAAGGACGAAGCGGAGAAGACTAAGATCGCGCTGTCCAACTCTACCTCCGTAAACGTTTCTATCCCGTATATCACCGCTGACGCGAACGGCCCCAAGCACCTGAACGTTCAGCTTTCGAGAGCTAAGTTCAACGATCTCACCGCGGATCTGGTTGAGGCTACAATGGGTCCGCTCAAGCAGGCGATCTCGGATTCCGGTCTTGAGAAGAGCGAGATCCACAAGATACTGCTGGTAGGCGGTTCTACAAGAATTCCCGCAGTTCAGGACGCTGTTAAGAACTTCCTCGGAAACGATCCGTTCAAGGGTATCAACCCCGATGAGTGTGTGGCTATCGGCGCGTCAATTCAGGGCGGCGTTCTCAACAAGGACGTTCAGGGCATAGTTCTGCTGGACGTTACTCCGCTGTCGCTTGGTATCGAGACCGCGGGCGGCGTATGCACCAAGATGATCGAGCGCAACACCACTATCCCGTGCAAGGAAACAAAGACATTCACTACCTACGACGACAATCAGCCGTCCGTTGACATCAACGTATTGCAGGGCGAGCGCGAGATGGCAAGAGACAATAAGTCTATTGGCAACTTCCGTCTGGACGGTATCGCTCCCGCGCCGCGCGGTATCCCGCAGATCGAGGTTACGTTTGATATTGACGCTAACGGTATCGTAAACGTATCCGCAAAGGACAAGGGCACCGGCAAGGAGCAGCACATCTCTATCACTGCGTCCACCAATATGAGCAAGGACGATATCGACAAGGCTGTCAAGGAAGCGGAAGCGTTCGCGGCAGAGGATAAGAAGCGCAGAGAGGAAGCCGATATCCGCAACGAGGCAGACTCGATGGTATACCAGATGAAGAAGTCGCTGAACGACTTCGGCGACAAGGTATCCGCCGATGACAAGGCAAAGGTAGAGCCGAAGATCGCCGCTCTTGAGGAAGCGCTCAAGGGAACAGATATCGAGGCTGTCAAGAAGGCTAAGGAAGAGCTTCAGACCGCATTCTACGAGGTTGCTCAGAAGGTTTACCAGGAGAACGGCGGAAATCCCGAAGATATCGCAAACGCGGCAAACGCTGCGGGCGCGGCTCCCGAGGATAACGGCGGCAATGACGACGGCGCGGTTGACGTTGAATTTACCGAGAAGTGATTCCCAAGCGCCGAGCGGTTTAAAATAAGCATACACCGCGTGGATCCGCGCGGTGTATTTGCCATATTATATGACGTGAGGTTTATATGAACAATAACAAGCAGGCGGAAGCGGCTTTAAAAGCGCTTTCGGAGTGGCTTGCCGATGAGGAGCGGCTCGGGAAAGCGCCTTCAAAGATCGAATGTACCATGGACTTCGAGATGGACGGTTTGAAATATTATATTTTCAAGTACCGCAAGAAAATGCTCGGACCGTGGTATATAGGAGTATGCGGCGGGTTTGAGGGGGATTCTCTCGAGCACTGCGGACATATTTTCAGCGGCATGGAGGACGTGTACGAGGAAAAAACGGCTCTCGAGCTCGGACAGAAAATGGCGGCGTTTATCCGTGATTTTAACGCGCGGGAGCAGTTCCGCGAGGCTATAAACGATAAGTTCAAGCTGAATCTGAAATATATCAGTCAAAAAG